>CALUMB010000003.1 GCA_944321645.1 uncultured Prevotella sp. | reverse complement strand
CAGGCAGATGAACTGCTTGGACTTTCCATGAACCATTATAATGTCAAGTTTGCAACGGTATAATTAACTAGAGCCCTCTAATGCCTGTAAGTCCAACCGAGCCAAGCAGTTACGGTTGCACGCTCATTTTGGCGTTATTTGCGGCCAAAGGCGTTGCCATTTCCAAATACGCGAATTTCCAGAGTCTATTTTTAACATTTAAACCATTGTTAACACCATGCCATGCTTTACGCCAAATACACATCGCAACCATCTATTTCGCAGTTTCGTTTGCCATTTCGCGCCATTTTATTAAATTTGTAGCCGCTTAAACGATTTTACCGATGAAAGAGTTTGTAATATCCGAGGCCAAGGCGGAGACCGCCGTGCTCGTGGGCCTGATCACCAAAGGGCAAGACGAGGCCAAGACAAAGGAGTATCTCGACGAGCTGGAGTTCCTGGCCGACACGGCGGGAGCCGTCTGCGTGAAACGCTTCACGCAGAAGATGGACGGGCCAAGCTCCATAACCTACGTGGGCAGCGGCAAGCTCGAGGAGATAAGAAAATACATTGAAGACGAGGCAGAGGCCGACCGCGAGGTGGGCATGGTGATATTCGACGACGAGCTTTCGGCCAAGCAGATGCGCAACATAGAGAAGGCACTGAAGGTGAAGATACTCGACCGCACGTCGCTCATACTCGACATATTCGCCATGCGCGCCCAGACGGCCGAGGCAAAGACGCAGGTGGAGCTTGCGCAGCACCGCTACATGCTGCCCCGCCTGCAGCGGCTATGGACCCACCTCGAGCGCCAGGGCGGCGGCTCAGGCTCGGGCGGCGGCAAGGGCAGCGTGGGCCTGCGCGGCCCGGGCGAGACGCAGCTGGAGATGGACCGCCGCATAATACTGCAGCGCATCACCCTGCTCAAGCAGCGGCTCGCCGAGATTGAGAAGCAGAAGACCACCCAGCGCAAGAACCGGGGGCGGCTCATCCGCGTGGCCCTTGTGGGATATACCAACGTGGGCAAGTCCACGCTGATGAACCTGCTGGCCAAGAGCGACGTGTTCGCCGAGAACAAGCTCTTCGCCACGCTCGACACGACAGTGCGCAAGATGGTGATAGACAACCTGCCATTCCTGCTGGCCGACACGGTGGGCTTCATACGCAAGCTGCCAACCGACCTGGTGGACTCGTTCAAGTCCACGCTCGACGAGGTGCGCGAGGCCGACCTGCTGCTGCACGTGGTGGACATATCGCACCCCGACTTCGAGGAACAGATAAGCGTGGTGGAAAACACCCTGAAAGACCTCGGCTGCGCCGACAAGCCCTCGATGATCGTGTTCAACAAGATAGACGCATACACATGGGTGGACAAAGAGCCCGACGACCTGACGCCGCCCACGCGCGAGAACGTCACGCTCGACGAGCTTAAGCGCACTTGGATGGCGCGGCTGGGCGACGACTGCATATTCATCTCGGCACGCGAGAGGCAGAACATCGACGAGCTGCGCGACGTAATCTACAAGCGCGTGCGCGAACTCCATGTGCAGAAATATCCATACAACGACTTCCTATACGAGAATTACGAATTTTGAGTTTTGAACTTTGAGTTGTAGCGCGGGGCGCGATTGCGAATTAAACACTTTTGAATTGGCCGGTGCCACCCGCGACCTTCGGGCCAACGACAGGCTGCCTGCCCCCACAACCACAAAATAAACAATTGGCAACCGCACCCCGCGCGACAACCCAAAACTCAAAATCCAAACCCCAAAACAACCATACCATCATGCGTTCACTCACAGTAGAAGAAATAAGCGAGCTTGAGCGGCAAGGCTGTTCGGCCGAAGACTGGACGAGGATTAGCGTGGCCGAGGATTTCGCGCCAACGCACATCAGCGGCGTGAAGTTCTACGGCGACGTGAGCCTCGGCCTGTTCGACAAGCAAATTGAGACAGGCGAAGGCTTCCTGCGCCACTCCGCCATACGCAACGCCGTGCTTTGCGACGTGGAGGTGGGCGACAACTGCCTTATAGAGAACGTCGGCACACACATCTGCCGCTACGCCATAGGCGACGAGTGCTACATCGCCAACGTGGGACTGATGACCTCCAACGAAGGCTCCACCTTCGGCGAGGGCAACCTAATCCCCGTGCTCAACGAGGCCGGGCGCGGCAACGTCACGATATACAGCGGGCTGACATCGCAAATGGCCGCCTTCATGGTGGGCCACGCAGCCGAGGCCGGCGTGGCGGAAAGGCTGCGCACGCTCGTTGACGGCTACGTCAGGGCGCACTCCGACAGCCGCGGCAGCGTGGGCTTCGGGTCGAAAATAGTCAACACGCGCGAGATTGCCAACGCGAGGATTGGCGACGAGTGCGAGGTGAACGGCGCGTCGCGCCTCTGCGAATGCACGCTCGCAAGCACGCCCGAGGCGAGCATCTTCATAGGCAACGACGTAGAGTGCGAGAACACCGTGGTGCAGGCAGGCTCGTCGGTGGTGGGCGGGGCGAGGCTCTACGGCTGCTTCGTGGGCGAGGCGTGCCACGTGGGGCGAGGCTTCAGCGCGGAAAACAGCGTGTTCTTCGCCAACTCCTACATGGACAACGGCGAGGCGTGCGCGGCGTTCTGCGGCCCCTTCAGCGTGAGCCACCACAAGTCTACGCTGCTCATCGGGTGCTGCTGCTCGTTCTACAACGCCGGGTCGGCCACCAACTTCAGCAACCACGCCTACAAGCTCGGCCCCGTACACTACGGCACGCTGGCCCGCGGGACAAAGACAGGCAGCGGGGCGCACCTGCTGCTGCCCGCCGAGATTGGCGCCTTCTCGGTGTGCATAGGCAAGATCGAGACGCACCCCGACACGCGCACGCTGCCCTTCTCATACGTGATAGGAGCCGGCGGCACCACATGGCTCGTGCCGGGGCGCAACCTCGTGACCGTAGGCACGGCGCGCGACGTGGAGAAATGGCCACGCCGCGACGTGCGCCCAAGGGGCGGGCGGCAGTCGATAGTAAACTTCGACTGGCTCTCGCCTGCCGTGGCCGGAGCCGTGGCGGAGGGGCGCAGGCTGCTGCTGTCGCTGCGCGAAGAGCAGGGCAGCGACGCCGAGACATACACGGCCTGCGGCTGCACCATAAGGAAGCGGTGGCTCGAACAGGGGCTTTCGCTCTACGACATGGCGCTGCGCCTGTACCTGGGCCGCGCCATAGAGGGCCACTACTGCGAGCTGCCCGAAAGCTCGACCGGCACCGGCGAGTGGGCCGACCTGGGCGGGCTGATTGCCCCAAAGAGCGAAGTGGAACGCCTGGCAGCCGACATTGCCTGCGGCGACATCGACGAGCTGCAACTCGTCGACGACCGCTTCATGGCCATGAACGCTGCCTACGCCGGCTTCAAGTGGAGCTTCACATACCGCCTCGCGCTCGACTACTACAGGCTCGACACGCTCACCGATGACGACATGGCCCGCATACGCGCCGACCACGCCGCCGCGCTCGCCGAGTGGAAGGCAGCCGTGGGCCGCGACGCCGAGCGGGAGTTTGCCCTCGGCGACGTGGACGAAGAAGTGCTGGCATCGTTCCTCGACAGCCTCAACGACACATACGGGCAATAGGCGGGCAACAATACAATTTGCCGAAACGCCAAGGCGCCGGCACAAAGCACAAAAAAACGACAATACAAAGCAATGCCAAGATTAAAGACTTTAGCGGCAGCCTGTCTGCTTGCCGCAGCCGCCGCTACCGCAAGCGGCAAGGATTTCAAGTACGAGTCGGTGGACGGCGACGACATGAAGGTGCGCATCTACACGCTCGACAACGGGCTGAAGGTCTACCTGACCGCCAACGACGAGAAGCCGCGCATACAGGCTTACATAGCCGTGCGCACCGGAAGCCGCAACGACCCGGCCGAGACCACCGGGCTGGCGCACTACCTCGAGCACCTCATGTTTAAAGGCACGCAGAGCTTCGGCACGTCAAACTACGCCGAGGAGAAGCCGCTGCTCGATGCCATTGAGGCGAAATACGAGCGCTACCGCACGCTTACCGACGAGGCCGAACGCCGCAGCTGCTACCGCGAGATAGACAGCCTGTCGCAGCTCGCAGCACGATTCTTCATACCAAACGAGTACGACAAGCTAATGGCCAGCATCGGGGCGCAAGGCTCCAACGCCTACACGAGCAACGACGTGACGTGCTACATGGAGGACATCCCGGCCAACGAGCTGGCCAACTGGCTCAAGATACAGGCCGACAGGTTCGAGAATGCGGTGATACGCGGCTTCCACACCGAGCTTGAGGCCGTCTACGAAGAGAAGAACATGTCGCTCACGCGCGACTTCGAGAAGGCATACGACGCGCTCAACGCAAAGCTCTTCCCCGGCCACCCCTACGGCACGCAAACGACGATTGGCACGCAGGAGCACCTCAAGAATCCCTCTATCACCAACATCAAGAACTACTTCAAGCGCTACTATGTGCCAAACAACGTGGCTATTTGCATGTCGGGCGACCTCAACCCCGACTCCACCATCGCGCTGATAGACAGCTACCTCGGCTCATGGAAAGCCGACCCCGCGCTCTCGCGCCCGGAATATCCCGCCGTGAGGCAGCTCGAGTCGCCGGCCGACACCACCGTCGTGGGGCAAGAGGCGGAGCAGATTATGCTCGGCTGGAAGCTGGAAGGGGCAGCCGACCTGCAGGCCGACACGCTCGAAGTGGTGGCGAGGATGCTCGGCAACGGCAACACGGGGCTTATGGACGTCGGCCTGGCGCAAAAAATGCTCGTGCAGGGCGTGGGCGTGATGACTGACCCAAGGGCCGACTACTCGTCGATGATTGTGGTGGCCATGCCCAAGGAGGGGCAGACGCTCGACCAGCTGCGCGACCTCGTGGCGGGCCAGATGGAGAAGCTGCGCAACGGCGACTTCGACGACGGACTGCTCACGGCTGTGGTGAACAACATGAAGCGCGAGCACTACGAGACGCTGCGCGGCAACGAGCCGAGGGCCGCCATGCTCGTGGACGCCTTCGTAAACGGACGCCCCTGGGCCACGGAGGTGGGCAAGCTCGAACGCATATCGAAAATCACGAAGCAGCAAATAGTTGACTTCGCCAGGCGGCACCTGGCCGACAACTACGCCTGCGTGTACAAGCGCATGGGCAACGACACCACGATAAAGAAAATCGACAAGCCGCAGATAACGCCAATACCGGCCAACCGCGAGCAGCAAAGCGCATTCCTCAAAGAGATTGCCGAGGCGGAAGCCAAGCCCATAGAGCCGCGCTTCGTAGACTTCGGGCGCGACATGGGCAAGGCGGAAACGGCTGCGGGCATACCCGTGCTGTACAAGCAGAACACCGACGACGGACTGTTCAACCTGTGCTACCGCTACGAGTTCGGCCTGGAAGACGACAACAGGCTCGCACTCGCCGGAGACTACCTATACTACATCGGCACGGCAACGAAGACCGCCGAGGAGGTGAAGAGGCAGCTCTACGGCCTGGCCTGCGACTACAGCATCGCCGCAACAAGCAACTCGCTCACGGTGTCGATAGGCGGACTTGCCGAGAACATGGCCGAGGCCGCAGCCATAGTGGACGACCTGCTGAACGACGCCAAGGGCGACACGGCCACATACAACCGCTTTGTGGACTCCGAGATAAAGTCGCGCGACGACAACAAGACCAGCCAGCAGGTAAACTTCGCCTACCTCCAGGCATACGGGATGTACGGCCCGTACAACCTCTACCGCAACAAGCCAAGCGAACGCGAACTGCGCCAGGGCAGCCCGGAGACGCTCACCGGCATACTGAAAAGCCTCGCCGGCATGAAGCACACCATATTATATTACGGCCCGATGGCGCAAGACGAGTTTGTGGCAACCATCGGCAGCCTGCGCAAGCTGGCCCCCACACTGGCTCCGGCACCGCAAGGCAGGGAGTACGCCAAGGAGCCGACGCAGGGTAACGAAGTGTACATAGCCCCCTACGACGCTAAGAACATCTACATGATTCAGTACCACAACGAGGGCCGCGAGTGGCACGCCGACGAGCTGCCCGTGGTGAGCCTGTTCAACGAATACTTCGGCAACGGCATGAACGGAGTGGTGTTCCAAGAGCTGCGCGAGTCGCGCGGCCTGGCCTACAGCGCCTCGGCCACGTACAACATACCGTCGCGCAAGGGCGACGACGAGTGGTTCAGGACGTTCATAGCGTCGCAAAGCGACAAAATGATGGATTGCATCAGCGTGTTCAACAGCATCCTCGACTCCATGCCGCAATCGGAGCCGGCATTCGAGATTGCCCGGCAGAAGCTTACAAAGAAGCTGCAAAGCGAGCGCACCACGCGCTTCGACGTGCTCAACGCCTACATACAGGCCAAGGAGCTGGGCATAGACTACGACATCAACGAGCGCATCTACCGCGCCCTGCCCTCGCTCACGCTCGCCGACCTCGTGGCCTTCGAGCGGAAGAACATGGCCAACAAGGCTTTCCGCTACATAATACTCGGCAACGAGGAAGACCTCGACATGGAGTCGCTCGGAAAGATTGGCCCGATAAAGAGGCTCGCCACAGAAGAGATTTTCGGCTACTGACGCCTGCGGGCGGAACCGGCCAGCGAGCCACAAAGACGCGGAAAGCCCGGCGCCGTGGAACGGATTCCATGGCGCCGGGCTTTCCCTTTGCAAGCAAGACAGCCGCCGCGCACTACGCGCCACAGCCCGCACGCGGGGCCTCACGCCCCGAAGCTCACTGCTGCTTCACCTCCACGATGCGCGTCGGGGCCTGCTCCTTGTTGCGGCGGTTGGTTACTGTGACCACGGCCTGCGCGAAGTTGATGAAGGCCAGGCCGGTGATGGTGTCCGAATTGCAGGCCGCAGGCTCGCCGGCGTCGCCGCTCTCGCAAATGCTCTGCACGAGCGGAATCTGCGCCAGCAGCGGGAGGCCCATCTCACCCGCAAGCTCCTTGCAGCCCTCCTTGCCGAAAATGTAGTATTTGTTCTCCGGCAGTTCGGCCGGGGTAAACCACGCCATGTTCTCCACGAGGCCGAGTATAGGCACGTTCACCTTGTCGTTGCGGTACATGTCGATGCCCTTGCGCGCGTCGGCCAATGCCACCTTCTGCGGCGTGCTCACAATCACGGCACCCGTTATGGCGAGCGTCTGGAGGAGGGTGAGGTGGATGTCGCTCGTGCCCGGCGGCGTGTCGAGGATGAAGTAGTCAAGCTCTCCCCAGTCGGCATCGGCAATGAGCTGCTTGAGCGCGTTGGAAGCCATTCCCCCGCGCCACAGCGTGGCAGTGTCGGGATTTACGAAAAAGCCTATGCTGAGCAGCTTTACGCCATACTTCTCTATCGGCTCTATAAGCTGGCGCCCGTCTTTCTCCACGGCGTATGGGCGGGCATCCTCAACGTGGAACATCTTAGGCATCGACGGGCCGAAGATGTCGGCGTCGAGCAGCCCCACCTTGTAGCCAAGCCGCGCCAATGCTATGGCAAGGTTGGCGGCCACGGTGCTCTTGCCCACGCCGCCCTTGCCGGAGCTTACGGCAATGATGTTCTTCACCCCGGGCAGCAGCTTGCCCACCTCGGGGCGGGGCTTCGACTTGAACTCGGTGGCGATGCTCACCTCCACGTCCTTGCCAACGTGATAGTGGATGGCGGCCTCGGCGGCCTTCACCGTAGACTTAAGGAAGGGGTCGGTGTCGCGCGGGAATATCAGCGAGAAGCTCACCGACATTCCGTCTATGCGCATATTGTCTGCCACCATCTCGCTCTCCACGAGGTTCTTTTTCGTCCCGGCGTATGTCACGGTGGCCAGGGCGTCGAGTATAAGTTTTGGATAAAGTGTCATATCTTATGCTTATGGTTTGTTGCTGTTGAATTAAGCGCGTACCAACTTACAGCAAATTGCGTGCCGAACTACGCTTCCCACGCACAAAAGAGCACGGATGTCAGCAAACGGCCCTGTCGCCCTGCGGCCACAGGCCGCCACGCGCAGCCGTTAACATTTTTACGTTAACGGCGACGGCCCGAAACGCCTCAGCTAGCAGCCTGGCATTCAGCGCATTGCAAAACGTGTCGTTTTGGGTTGCAAAACGGCACGTTTTGGCTCCTGAAACAGGCCATATCGAACTCCCAAACGCGCCGTTTCACGGCACGGACCCGGCGTATGCGTAACGCCGGGTGCCGCAGGACGTTTTTTAGTTGCATATATGCAAGCACGGGCTGTATGGGGCATCCGTATGGAAAGACGCGCCCACGGAACGTTCAGCCCGCCTGCCCGCCCAAACGCCCGCCGCGCAAGTGGGGCTTGGCGCGGCCCTCCGGCCCTGCTGCCGACTTGCGCATCTGGCTACAGTAGCGCTTGCACTGGTCGCAAATGTTGTAGCCGAGCATCGCACCCAATATGAAGTCCTTCTCCGGCGACAGTTCGTAGAGCGGGCAATTGACAAGGTGCGAGATTACGTCCATGCACTCCCTCTTGCCGAAAAACAGGTTGACGCTGTTGCGACCCGCCGGGTATATCAGGTAGGGTATGCCCTGCCGGGTGAGCCGCCGCACGGCAAAATCCTCATATTTCCTGTTCATCGTGTAGAGCACCATCTGCCTCACGCCTTTCTTAAACTCGTAGACGTGGTTGAGGAACACCTTAAGTTCCACCGGGTTTATGTTAGCTGTTTCCATAAGCCTCTGCCTTTTCGTGTGCCGCCTTGCTGCAGGCGGCCTGCATTTCCGTTTGCAAAACTAACGGTTTTTCCCCTACCCTGCAATACCTAAAAGTAATGAAAAGCCAAGCCCCGGCGGCAATCCGCACAAAAAAGTACGCAAAAAAGGCAAAGCCCCGACCGCAAGACACGGGTCGGGGCTTTGCCGCCTATTGAACGCTTAATAAGAATGCCGCCTACTCCTGCCCGCCTTTTATGGCTTCGGCCACGGCCTTTGCTATGGCCGATGCGCCCTTGGGCGTCGGGTGGATGCCGTCGCGCTGCATGGAGTCAGACGTGGGGTCGAGCAGCGGATGGAGGTCGATGACCTGGAGCTTGTTCTTCTTCGCCACTTTCTGTATGGCAGGGATGATGTCGGCCACAACTATCGAGTCGCGAATCTGGTTGTCGCCCTGCTTGCCGCGTGCATCGTTTGAGGCAACGGGGCAGCACAGGTAGACCGTAGGCTTGGCAGGAAGCGCCTCAAGCTCGTCTACCATCTGCTGCAGGTCAGAGGCAAACTCCTTGCCATAGTTGTCCCAGTTGCGGGGCTTGCTGTCGTTGGTGCCGAGCTTTACCACCACCACGTCGGGGTTGAAAGCCTTTGCCTCTGCCCAAGCCATCTCCCTCATATAGGGGCGGTCGCCATGGTTGAGCAAGGTGCGCCCGCTAACCCCGAAGTTCCGCACGCAGTAACCGGTGCCGAGAATCTTCTGCAACTGCGCGGGATAGCCCTGCACGTCGCTCATGTCGATGCCAGCCCCGTCGGTGATGCTGTTGCCCACGCAGGCCACGCGCTTGGCCGTGGCGGCAGGGGCTTTCACGCTTTCGAGCCACGCCGAAAGCTCGCCGAGCATCTGCTCATGGTAGGCAAACGCGCTCTTGAAGCCAAAGCCATGGCCGCCGGACGGATAGATGTGCATGGCGGCTGGAATGCCGGCCTTGCGCAAGGCCACGTAATATGGCAGGCCGTTGGTGAGCGGTGGCACGGCGCGGTCGTCGCCAGCCATGATGATAAAGGCGGGAGGTGTCTGGTGGCGGCGCACCTGGCGGTCGTTGGAGAACTCCTTGACGAGCTTCTCATCGCCGCGCCCGTCGCCAAGGAAGTTCACCACCGAGCCTTTGTGCGTGGCACGCTCATTCATCGAGATGACGGGATAGAAGAGTATCTGGAAGTCGGGGCGCGACTCAATCGGCGCATGGGTGGCCGTGGTCGATGCCAGGTGGCCGCCGGCAGAGAAGCCCATGATGCCCACGTCGTATGGATTTACGCCCCACACCTTTGCGCTGTCGCGCACAGTGCGTATGGCATTCTGCGCGTCGGACATAGGGCGGGTGCGGTCGCCCTTGGGCATACGGTATTTCAACACACAGAAGGCTATGCCCTGGCGGTTGAAGTATTCGGCCCAGTCAGTGCCTTCGTTCTGCATCGACAAATGCGAATAGCCTCCGCCCGGGCAGTCTACGATGGCACGCCCCGTGGGGTCCTGGGGCAGGAACACTTGCATGTTTGACTCGCCGTCGGGCGTGAGGTTGACGGTGAACTTCCGCGCCGTCTGCGCCTGCGCCGCCATGCAAAACAGCACGCAGGCGCAAAGTAAGGTTGATTTCTTCATATAGTTTCGTATTAAAGCACAATCCTTCAGCATGGCTTCCAAAGCCGGAAGCCGCAGGCCACCACCGACATGGCAGCCAACGGCATTCCTCCCGCAAATGTAGCCAAAATATCCCTGCCCTGCAAATCCGCCAATACATTTTTGCGGCAAATGGCGGTTATTCGGCAAATAAGGGGCGGTTTCCACTCAACCACCAGCCCTCACAGTTCCCATTCGCCCGAGCCAATCTCGCGCACAGAGCCGTCAGGCAAGTGGACTTCGGCGGTGGTGTTGGCCGGTATGGACACTTTCCACGAAACCTTCCCGCCCTCGCGGCTCCACTCGCTGCGTATAGTGCCGTATGGCGAGCGGTGGGAGGCAGCCACGCGGGTCAGCCGCCCTATGCTGAAGTCTGGCTTGAGCACTATCCGCTTGAAACCGGGCGCACTCATGTCGGGCCGTATTCCGGCAAGGCGTTCGTAGCACCAAGGCAACAGGTCGCCAAGGAGCATGACATGGTTGCCGCTGTTCATCGACGGGTTGGCGGTGTCGCCGTTCCACAACTCCCAGATGGTGGTCGCGCCGCGGCTCACCATATATCCCCAACCGGGATAGGTGTCGGTGGTGGCGAGGGCGTATGCCACGTCGCCGCGCCCCATGTCCGACAGCTGCCGCATGAGCCACTGGATGCCGATGACACCCGCACTGACGTGGGAGTCGTTCTTAGCCACGATGGTGTACACGAGGCTGTCGGCAACGCCTTTGGCCGCACTGTCTGGCACGATGCCCATGGCCAGCGGCAGGAGGTTGGCCGTGACGGTGCCGTTTGAATAGCGCCCTTCTACGAGGAACGTGTCGTTGACGGCCTTAAGCGCAGCCTCGGCATCGCGGGCGAAGCGGTCGGCGTCGCCACCGAAGCCGAACAACCCTGCGTAACGCTGCATCATGCGGCAGAGATAATAGAAATAGGCGGAAGAGATGAGCCGACCGTCGGTCTTGCGGGCCGGGTCTTTGCTATGGACGAGCTTCGGCGACTCCGGCGGCACGCACCAGTCGCCGTAGCGGTCGTATGGCACAAGGCCGCCTTCATAGTTGTCGCGCTTTATCATGTCGAGGAAACGCTTTATGGCCGGGTAGCTCTCGCGCATCGGTCGCAGGTCGCCATACTGCCGGTAGAGCATATCGCAGGCAAACGGCAGACAGGCGGGCCACGTTATGTTGGTGTTGTAGAGCCGCCAGTAGGCGGGCGTCACGTCGCTGACGCGCCCGTCGGCACGCTGGCCGTCGCGTATGTCGCCCATCCACTTCGAGTAGAGGGCGTGGTTGTCCATAAGGTAGCTCTCGCCCAGGCAACCGGTAGTGCGGTCGCCGAGCCACGGCATCCGCTCGTCGCGCTGCGGGCAGTCGACAGGCATCCCCTTGTAGTTGCTGCGCACGCCGCGCCGCGCGTTGGCCACGATGGCGTTGAGCAGGCTCTCGCCGCCGGCCTCGTAGGCGGCAAAGTGGGTGTCGCCGTCGTCCATGCGGTCGGCTATCAGCTCGCGCACGATGTCGCAAGAGGCGATGTCGTCTACGCCTGTCACCTCTACGTAGCGGAACCCGTAATATGTGAATTCCGGCGACCAGCGGCGATTGCGGCCGTCGCCCACATACCACGCCGTGGCCTCCGCACTGCGCAGGTTGGCCACGTAGAGCGTAGAGTCGCCCTTGCCAAGCAGCTCGGCGTGGCGTATGCGCACGGTGTCGCCGCTTGGCGTGCGCAACGTGAGGCGCACGCGGCCGGCATTGTTGGTGCCGAAGTCAACTATGTGGCGGCGGCCATAGCTCTTCACGGCCACGGGGCGCTCTGTGGAATAGATGCCCATGGCCGGGGTGATGTTGCCGCGGAGCACGCCGCCAGGTTCGCCCACCACGGCGGCATAGGCCCAACGGCTGTCGTCGAAGCCCGCAGAAGCCCACCCGGCCTGCTCGCGGCGTGCGTCGAACAGCTCCCCGTCGTACTCGTTGGCATAGCGGATGGGGCCGTCGGCGGAAAACTTCCAAGTAGCGTCGGTGACGATGGTGTCTGCGCCGCCGCCCGAATATTCGACAATGAGGTTGGCGCGGAGCTTCGGATAGCCGTAAGTCGTGCGCACGTTGGTCTGGTAGCCTTGCGTCTGGGCGAAATAGTGACCCGGGGCAAGCTCCACGCCTATGGCGTTGTCGGTGGCCAAGAGCTGCGTCACGTCGTATGTGTCGTAGGCCACGGTCTTGGCGTAGTCCGTCGGAACGGGCGTGAGCACGTCGTGGCCGACGCGGTTACCGTTTATATATAGCGTATAGTTGCCCAGCCCGCTGATGTGCATCGTGGCGCGGCTCACCTTGCCGCCGCCAAGGCCGAACTCCTTGCGCAGGCGGCGCACGGCCATGCGGCTGTGGCGCACGGCTTGGTCACCAGGCAGCAGCGAGTCAAGCCCAATCCACTGCCCACGCCAGTTTGACGGCGACATAAGCCCGGTGCTCCAACGCGAAGGTGCGCTCCAGCCGGAGTCGCCACGGTTGGTCTTCACCTGCACTTTCCAGTAGTAGACTTGGTTAGGGCGGAGCGCGGCAGCCTTGTAGGCCACCCACTGCGACGAGTCGGAATGCACCCACCCGCTGTTCCACACGTCGCCCTCGCCGCGTTCGAGCCGTTCTTCCGTCGAGGCAACGACAATGCGGTATGCTTCCTGCATCATATTACGCTCGGACGAGACAATCTGCCAACCGAAACGCGGCATGGCGACATCTATACCCATCGGCTCGCGGCGGCCTTCCACCGTCAGCCGTTCAAGATTCACTTCCGATGCCGCCTGCGCAACAATGGGCAGCATCGCCAAATGCAATATTATGCGCTTAAAAGCCATTTCTTATTGATTTTGGAGTTCAGTAGTCTGGGAGTTCAGGTGTTCAGACAATAGCTTTGGGGCGAATATATCTTCGCAAACCCTCCGCCGCGTCTTGTTTACCTTTTTACCCTTCTACCTTTTTTACTCTTTTACCTTTTTACCCTTTCAACGCCCGTTTCCGAGTATGAACGCTTCGGCCACGGGCAGGAAGCGGTCGTGGCCACGCGCGTTAAGGTGGGCAGTGTCTTTCACTCCCCCACCCTGGAAATAGCGACGGCGGAACGTCTCGCTCGCGGCATAGATTCCGCTGCGGCGCGCAGCGTCGAACACGGGGATGCCATACGACCCACACACTTCGAGCATGGCGTCCACCACTTTCTCGCGGTCGCTGCCCATGAAGTCCTTACACGTCCAAGGGGTGAAAAACATAATCCGGGCCTCGGGGTATTTCTCTATCAACCCCTCGCAAAGCACGCCGAGGCGCTCGCGGAACAGCCCGATGCCGATGCTGTCGAGGCGGGCTGCATCGTTGTGGCCAGCAATCACCACCACATAGTCGAGCGAATCCCTCATGTCGGCATAGCGGCGGTACATTCCCGTACCCCACTGCTTAAGGTCGAGGGCTATGCAATTGCCGTTGCGCCCGTAGTTATAATACTCCATGCCATGCTTCTTGGCCAGCTTGTAGTGCCACGTGTTCTCCATCGGTTCCTTGTGGTTGCGCACGTAGCTGTCGCCCAACACTCCGATTTTCTTCCCGGCCAAAGGGTCTGCCTGTTGCGCACGGGTGATTGCCGTGGCCGCCAGAATGGCCACCGCCAGAATTGCCAATATCCGATACTTCATAGTCTTGATTGATTATAACGTTTGTTTCTTTTTAAGTTCAAACTTGTCTATGTCTGGAGTCCAGCCGTAGGGATAGCCCATCTCTACGGTGTTGAAGCCAGGCTTAAGCCTCACGGGGATGGTCACCGTGGCCATGCCGCCCTCCTGTTCCAGCTCGTCCAGCTGCGTGGCAGTGCCGTTCACCGCCACTTCGAGGCGGCGGCGGGGCGCAGGCACGTAGCTCACCGTCATCTCGTAGTCGCCGCCCTCGGCGCTATACACGTCATCCCAGCGGGCGGCGTTTTCCTTACGGCCTCCGAGCCACGACACCACCATGCCTCCCGACGCATCCTGGTTGGCGGCATAGAGCACCTGGCGCTTCACCTTGCCCAAGGCATCGAAACACTCCAAGTAAGCCCATTCGGCCTCATACACGGTTGGTTCGACGCGCTTCCGGCCCTCCACGCGCAATATCCTGACGCTGCGGGCTGGCAGGTCGCACACGATGCTGTCCTCCGCCGACTCCAAATTTTCGCGGAGGACGAGGTCGCGCAGTTTGACCCGACCCTCGAACTCCAGTGTCGAGAGCGGAACGGAAAAATGGCACGCGCTGTCCGACGGGTTGTATAGCGCAACGGCCCTGGCCGCGCCGCGCCTCCGCTCGATGTCCTTTGCCAGCACATACCCCTCTCCCACGCGCTGCACCACGCGGGCCTGCAGCCCGAGCGGGTCTTGGTTGACGGCCACCAGCTCCGGGTTTTTGATGAGCGCAAGCGATGCCTCTGGTATCGATGTCATGTCGCAGCCAATCATGAGCGGCGAACTCATCATGCACCACATCCCGAAATGCACTTCCTCCTCGTTTTGCTTCAGCCCGCGGCCTATCTCGAGCATATCCATGTCGTTGTAATGTCCGCCGCCGCAATAGGCCGAGAGGTAGAGGTTCATGTCTATAATGCGCTTTATCGACGACCACCGCGGGCGGATGTCGGGGCTGATGCGCCAAGAGCGGGCTATGCCACTGGCCCACGTTCCGGGGAAGGCCCACCGACAGATGTTTATCTCCACGCCGCCGCAGCCCTCGGCCTTGAAAGCTTCGCTTATCTCGGTATAACGACACTGCTCGTCGAGGTTAAGCTCCGTGCCGGCCCCGCAATAGTCTATCTTGATGAAGTCGAAGCCCCAATCCTTGAAATACAGCCTCGCGTCCTGCCGCTCGTGGCCGTAAAGCCCGGCCCAGAAGCCGTTCTCGTCGTTGTCGTAGCGCGAGCCGCAAGTGTGGCTGCCTGCGTCGGAATAAATGCCGGCCTTGAAGCCAAGCGAATGGATGTAGTCGGCCACGGGGCGCATCCCGCGCGGGAACCGCTGCGGATGGCAGTGCATCTGCCCGGTGCTGTCGCGGTAGCCGAAAAAGCCGTCGTCGATGTTGATATAACGGTAACCCACGTCTTTCAATCCCTTGGCCACCATGGCGTCTGCCTGGCGCATTATCAGCGTGTCGCTGATGTTCACGTGGTACGTGTTCCACGAACTCCACCCCATCACCGGCGGCTCCACCGCAAAGTCAGTCTCGGCAGAAGGTGCCGATTTCCCCGCTCGGTCTACGACAGTGGTGCCGGTAACGCCTGCAACTGCCACAACGGGTTCTGGAAAGGCGGTAACAAAAGCTATCGCCAAAATTGGTAACATTGTTTTTGTTGGCTTCATAAATTCTAAATATGGTAACACTGCCACAAAGTTAGCGTGATTAGCCTTAACGCACCATGCAAAAATGTACGAAAACTATTATATATGTACGCAAACATTAAAGTTAAGCAGCTGTTCAGAAATTTGAGCACATACTTTTCGCACGGCACTTGACATATTGCCAGCCCAGACACCTTGTACATTCGCTTTGCAAATATACAAAAATTTAGTGCCATTTGCAAACAAACGACTTGTATTATGGCGGATATTTTCAGAAGTCTTTTTTAGGAGTACAGGAGTTCGGGAGTTCAGGAGTTCAGACAATGGCTTTTGAGCAAATGCTAAGTGCAGAATATTTCGTCACAATGCAATTGTCTGAACCTGAACTCCCGAACTCCTGTACTCCAAAAAAATGAACTCCCGAACAAAAAAAGCGGGAGCGCCGTTGCCGACGCTCCCGCTTCTCATTAAATCGTCAATCGTAGTTTACCGCATTGGCAAATACCACTCACCGTTAGCCAAGTCAGCCTGCGGGTTCTTGAAGGCAAGCTTGTTGGCGAGCCAGCGGCTACCGAAGTTTGCGCCAAAAGTAGTTGGGCTAGCGGCATTCTTGTGGCGAGCCAAACGCATAAGGTCGGCATATCGCGTTCCCTCGAAGGCAAACTCCATGGCGTACTCATCGCACAACAGGTCTTCTACGGCGTTGACAAGCATGGCCAGCGAGTCTTCAGGCGTAGCGGCCAGAGCAGGATCCATAGAGCCAAGTTCGGGGAAAAGCTTCTCAAGCTTAGCAACCTTGCGTGCAACTTCGCTCGACATCTGGTAAGGTGAATCCTTGCCAGCCAAGCTACCATTACGGGTACTACCGCCGGAGTCGCCACAGCCATGGCGGTGGATGCCGTAGTTACGGTTCTCGCCAGAAGCTGCACTACCGCCGAAGATGGAGACGGCAAGCTCATCTGTACAGAACGGATAGCGCGTCGAGAGCAACTCGCGTGTCTCTTCCGTCACGTAAGGATAGTTGTCAGGGTATTCCCGCAAATCGCTCGATATGCCATCCTTAAGTATGGCGAAAGCAGCATCGGGATGCCCCATACGGTTGAGGGCCTCGGCAAGGTGCAGCCATACCGTCGTGCCGCGGAACAATACAACCCGCGGATACTGGTAAAGCGTGATGTAGCGGTTGGTATCTGCCACGGTGAGTTCACCTGCCTTCCGGCCTAAACGGGCATAGCCACGCTGGTCGCCAATGGCAAGTGTCTTCTTGGGATATGTGCCTCCCAAAATGGTAGACGAGGTGTAGTAGTACACAGAGCTGTCGGCAAGTTCGTAATATGCCTTGGAAGGCACGAGTTGCAAGAAGTCCTCATATTTGTCGGGATTGGTACCCTCTGCATCGGCTGTCGAATAATAGTCATAGCCAAAGAGAAGAGGCAGCGACGAAGTAACGCCTTGCGTGCGCTTCTCGGCCATGGTGAGGCGAGTTATGATGCCCTGCGTAGACAAGATTCCGGTAGAAGTAGTACTGAAGTTATATGTACTCCAATCCCTTGTCCACGATGCGGTATGCATTTGCTCCTCATCAAAATCGCTCGGAGCGCCAAGCTCGTATAGCCGCTCGTAATTAAGCTGGGCGATCTGGTCGCTTGCGCGCAACTCATACTGCAAAAGGAATTTGTAGTAATAGTCAGCAGCTTTTTCAAACTGGCCTGCTTCCAAATACAATTCGCCAATCATAAGGTCGATTGGAATGCAGAAGTTTGAAAGATAGTCACCGGCTTGGTAAGTTCCGTATGGCAGCTCCGTTCCACTGAACCTCATCATGGCTTGGTTGCCATCCTCTACAAGGCGAGGAACTATCTCATTGATGCCAAGCGTTGGCGAGTCGTCCTCCTCGATATCACTGATAGAGGCCAACGGCTTCGTCACAAACTTGACGCTCCCATAGTTGCGCACCAGCTGTAGGTAAGCCCAAGCACGGAAAGAGAGCACAGCTGCATACTCACTACGAGCAACGTTGTACGAACCGTCATAGATGGTTGTGTCGCGGTAGTTGAGATAGTAGTTGCAGTTGTTTATCACGCGATAGTACACGTATGCGCTGTCGTAGGCATTATCCGCCGTGGCACTGAAATTGGCGAGCTGGCGCAGGTTGTTGTCCGAATACTGCGTTACATCGAGCAAATCGCCCCGAAGCTCGTTCTGGAGCACGTATGCGTCGGCTGCCTGCTGCATGGCCTGGATTATGCCCACAGCATAGAAGAGCGAGTCGGCTGCCTGGTCTATCCCACCTATATCAGGATGGCGTTGGTCTTCGACTTCGAGCATATCACTGCACGACGAAGCAAAAAATGCCAACATAAGGACACCTGAAAATAATATTTTCTTCATAATCGTTGATGCTTATAGATTTATCTTTAATCCGAAAGTAAACGCACGACCCTGGGCAAGGTTGCCGACATCAATACCTTGATACAAGGCACCGCGTCCGACACTGAACTCGGGATCATTGCCAAGATAATTGGTCAAGGTCACCAGATTGATGGCCTCTGCCCATACTGTCAGGCCCTGTAGCCATGAGAAGCTAAGCGGCAGACGGTAGGACAACTTGAGCGACTTCAGGCGCAGGTAGCTGCCGTCCTCAATCCAGCGGTCGCTGAAGCGGGCGTTGCCCATGGGGTCACCGTAAGCGATGCGCGGCATATCCGTCACTTGGCCTTCATAGCGCCAATGGTCGGTCATGGCCACCTGCTGGTTGTAGAAGTTGCTACCAGAGTTGAGTATCATGCGCTGGTAGTTGAACACGTCGTTGCCAAGGCTGTAGTTGAAGTTGAGGCTCAGAGTTATATCCTTCCACGTAAGGTTGGCGAATATGTTACCGTAAATGTCAGGGTTGGGGTCGCCAATCACAGTACGGTCGTACTCGTCAATCTTGCCGTCAGGCTCGCCATCAGGTCCACTGCGGTCAACGAAGTGCATATCGCCTGCATGGAATTCCTGCTTAGCACCGGTGTTGTCGACCATATAAAGGTACTCGCCGTTGAGACCAGCCGCACGGGCGGCAGCGTCGTCGGCCAACACACCGGCAGTCTCGTAGCCGTAGAATAGTCCGACAGGGCTTCCAACCTGGGTGATGATGTTCTCGTCACCATATATTGACGAATAAATCGTACCGTCAGGCAGCGTCTTAACCTTATTCTTATAATGGCCTACGCTGGCACCAAGCTCAAAAGTCCAATCCTTTGCTACAACAGGCTTGCCGGAGAGCACGAACTCGAAGCCAGTGTTTTCAAGCTCGCCACCGTTTGTCCAATACTGGTTGATACCGGCGATTGGGTCGGAGAACTTCTTAAGCGTAAGCAAGTCGCTGGTGTTGTGGATGAAGTAGTCAAAGCCGAGAGACAGGCGGTTGTGCAAGAAGTTGCCCACGAGTCCTACGTTAAACTTCTTCATGGTCTCACTCTTAATCTTGTCGTTACCGATGCTGCTTATCTGGAGTCCGGCAATGTTGTTGAACTTAACCACAGAGTACACCGTGCGGGCTGCTGTGCTATAAATGTCGTCGTTGCCGCTGACATCATAGCCAACATTGACACGCAGGTAGTCAACACCGGCATTCTTCGGGAACCACTTCTCGTTGGTCAGCACCCAACCGGCCTGAACGCTCGGATAAATCTGCCATGGCACACCGAACATATCGAGACCGTCGGCATTCTCGCCAAAGCGGCTGTTAGCCTCGCCAAGGAGAGACAGGGTGAGGAAGTAGCGGTTCTTGTAGTTGTAGTCGATGTTGCCATACCACTGTATCTGCTTCCACACATCGTTGGCACCGAATCCGGTCACCACATCGTTGTTGCTGTAAGAGAGCGACACAATCTTGTCGTCCTGGCGGCTGCTATACTGCGACGACACGCCATCGCCGTCGTATGAGAAGTAGTTGTAGCGGAAACCGACGAACGCCTTAAGAGAATGCGCACCGAAGATGTGAGAGTAGTCTACGTGGGTGTTGCTGAGAATGTTGTTCTCATTGGCATAGTACGTAGAGAACTCGTTGTACACCGTACCCACATTGGCTATCGTAAAGCCGGGAACGCCTGTGTTCGGCCTATAGTAGCGCTGATTGTTACGGTTGAGCACATAGCTGAAGGCAGAAGTTATCGACCAATCAGACCCAAGCTTAAGCGTAGGCTCCACCATCACCTGGAAATAGGTGTTCTCCAGGAAATTCTTGTTGTTGCCGTCGCCCTGGCTCAAGATGGCCACAGGGTTGGCCAATGAGGTGGCCGGATCTACTTTATTGAAAATGTCGTCAGCCTCGCTGAGCAGGTCGGTGAAGCCGCCAACAAGCTCGTTGTATTGGTAAGGCGACACCAACGGCGACTTAATGGAGGAGAGGAACGAAATGGAGGTTGGCGTTGCCGAGTCGAAGTCGGCAGGCACACCGTCGTTCTGCACGTCGTTCTGCATCCTCGAAATCGCCAAGTTGAACTTGGTCGAAAGGTTCTTCAGAATGTTTATGTCGGTGTTGAAACGCACGTTCATGCGATTATATGCGATACCTTTGATGGTGTTGTCGCCATCGACATAGCCCACGGAGAGGTTGTACATACCAATGTTATCACCACCTTGCACGTTGATGCTGTAGTTCTGGGTAAGGGCGTTTTCATATACCTCGTCCTGCCAGTCGGTGTTGTTGTGATAGATGTGGTAATAGTAGCCGTTGGGGTCGTCGTTGAGGAAGTGGAAGTCCGACGAGATGACATCAAGGTCAGGCACAGTGCCGAGCATTTCGGTGGCGTAAGTGCGATACTGTGTGGCATCCATCATGGTCTGGAGCTTCGGCACGAGCGACAAGCCAACAGAAATGTTGGCGTCGATGCGTGTGGCCATGCTGTGACCGCGCTTGGTCTCAATCAAGATTACGCCATTGCCGCCACGCGAACCATAAAGGGCGGTGGCATTCTTCAATACCGTCACCTTCTCGATGTCGGCAGGGGAGATGTTGCCGAGCATATTGAAGAAATTGCCGGAGTGAAGCATTGGACGCTCGCGCTGCATATCAAGCTCCACACCGTCAACCACAATGAGGGGCTGGGCATTGGCATTGAGCGAGCTAATGCCTCGGATATACATATCAGCACCAATGCCGAGAGCACCGGAACGCTGCGTAGTACGCACGTCGGCCATCAACTTGTCACCAATTTCCGAGTCAATTGTGTAGTTCTCCACATCGCCGGCGGTAACCTCGCGGGCAGAAGTAAGCGACGTTCCATCCTCGTACATTGGGCGGTACTTATCGCTAAGCATATAAACGACTATCTCTTCCTTGCCGTCGCCTATGCCCACCTGCTGCGAAGAGAACTCCGGCGCATAGACATAGAGCGAAGTGGTAAAGGTTGGTACCTTTATCTCGAAGTTGCCCTTCTCGTCGGTCATGGCAGCATAGCGGGCGTTAGCCAACGCCTTGACCTGGATACCTGCCAACGGTTTCTTACTTGACTCGTCGAGGACGGTTCCCCTGACGGTCATTAACTCATACTTTTCGGGCTTGGGCTGAGGGGCGCGGGCCTCGGTGGAATCGCCTTCGGCGGCATCATCCTGGGCGATGGCCGGCACACCCAAGCCAACTAACAGAAAGCAGAATGCGCTTCGCAGAAGCAACATACGGGAATTATATCTTTCGGTGCTCATAATGCTTCATCTTCTTTTTTTAACATCTCATCATATTCAACCGGACGGAGGATGATATCAGCTATACGGAAATTATTAGTGTAAGTACCCATCATCTGCTCCATGAAGTTTCGGTTTACAGCAAACTTTAAGTTTGGCCTACAATCCTCATCAAGACCTGCATAGCAGTACGGGAACTTAACTTTACCAACAAAGAATGTGTCAATCTTATTTAGATTCTCACTCGAAGTGGCAAGGTTATTGAATGCAAAGCCGGAACTTGCCGTAGGACTAAGGGTAACGCTACCACCGTCTGAAGTGTTGCAACATACGCTGACATTAAACTTGAGAGGCCTTCTGTCTTCCAACGGAGCGTTGAATTCAGGCACGAACACAATGTAGATATTGTATTCAGCCGAACGGACATTTGGAATGTTGAAGTAAAGGGTAGAATTATTCTCACCAGAGGACCGAACGTCAAGATAGCGGTAAGTCGTAGTTTCTCCCTCCCCAATCAAAGTAAGTGTGTTCATTGTGGCCGAACTAACGGATATACCATACCCTCGATCTCGCGAAAGGTCTACGTGGATTTCAGGGCACCAAACATCCCACGAACGCAAAGCGAGGGAGTCTACACGCCGCACATAACCGTTGGAAACCTTTACTGGCTCGCCAAGGGTCTGGGCAATGACTTCCTGGCCATTGGAGAGCAATGGCCCACGGCCGGTCGTGCTCAAACTATCGAGAAGCTTCGGGTCGTGCATCGAGACATGGCCCGTCTCTTCGAGCCAATAGTTGTACTTGTTGCCATGGCTGAGTGCCAAGCTGCTCACAATGCTCCTGCGAATAAGGGAGTCTGAAAGCTCTGCCTTGTCATAATCGCCGTTCTCATCCGACAAAGTAAGTGGTTCACCGGTTCCATCGGCTGTGGTGATGTAGTACTTCATCGTAGATGGAAGGTTGAAGTAAGAGGAGATACGCTTGTAGGCGGCATCGTAAGCATGGTCGGTCGGATAGATCATGGTGTAGATGCTGTCCTCGTTGTCAAGCGCAGCATGAATGGTTTCGTCGCAAATTACGTTGCGCACGATTATCACAGAGTCGCTGTAGGTCTGGCGCCCCAGGCTGTCGATTGGGCCGACAACACTGTTCGCTACGTCGAGGTAAGTCTGCTCATACTTCGAGAAGTACTGATACATGGACGTGTCCTCTTCGGCCTGGTCGAAGATGTACTCATAAAGATTGGGTACGAAGTAAGACGCTCCATCGGTAATGTGGATGGTACCGTTGATACTGGGGATGTTTGCCGACAGGATGTTGTTGTCGCCAAACGTAAGTCCAGTTACATTTTGGAGGTCATACCTCTTCTCGCTCAACACTTCCACGCGCTGCTCCTTCGGAGCCGAAACCACATAGTTGTAGTCAGCCACATTACAATTCACGAAACGGTCTACGAGGTTCGCGCTGTCCATAGCATTGTATGTGTCGAAGTCGAACGTGTTGTTCTCTGGCGCAAACACAGTGTAGAAGCGCGACGAGGAAAGCACTTTGTCGTAGCCCACCTTTTCAAGCAAGCTGGCGAACTGCGACAGTTCCTCCCGCTCGCTGATGTTCTCCCACAACGTCTTCTGGCTCTCAGGCGATCCCGTCTGGTATGCCTCGTTGTAGTCGTCGAAATCGGTACATGAGGCGGCCAGTACCACTGCGGCCGCCATCATGCCATATTTAAATTTATTGCAATTCATAGATATTGTGTTAAAAAAGTAGACATCAATACATATCCTCCAAGTAGCGTGCATTGGACGCAACTCCAACCGGCACAAACTCGATGTAGTCTATCTGGAACTTGCGATCGGTGTTGCCGTCGTCAAGGGCCGTCTTCAGGCGAAGCCATACGTCCTCTTGCAAGAAGCGGTCAGTGGTGAGTACCTTGCGGTACTGATCGCTGTGGAAGCGCACAACATAGCCACCTTGCTCCGGCTCGCGGCATATAGAGAGCGGGGCACGCAAATAACCGTGGGTGTGCATCACCTTGTCAGACTCGATGCCGGCATCGCCAGTCTGGTAATGTGCCTCGGGATAGTTTACAGCGTCAGTGAGAGGCACACAGCCCATGGCAATAATTGCCGGATCTTCCCAGTTGTTCTGCTGCACGCGCATATCCATAGGCACGCCAAGGGGAGTGAAGGCGGCAATCTCCGGGCGATTGCCTTTAGAGAACTGCACCATCGTTCCGTGGGGCATACAGTCTTGGTTTATGCGAAGCTCGTAGGTGCCATCGGGTACTGGCGGCAGCTTGATGCAGAAGTCGAAGATACCCATGCCTTGGAACGAGTCGCCCTTGTAAAGTGAGTATGCCCATCCGTCACCAACGGTGTTCATGTCAAGCTGGGTGCTGTTGCCATTGAACACCACTATGTTGTCGAAATAGTCGATGGGGAAGCGCAGACGGCTTGTTCCGCCTATGCCACTGAGGGCAGAAAGCTCGGAGTCCATCATGCCGCGGTAGCCGTTGTCCATGGTCTCGCCCATAAACGACAATGCATCGAAACGCATACGCTCGTTGAGCACTCCCAGAGGCACCTTGGCATCGTAAACAAGGATGTCGGTAATAGGATAAATGTAGCCGTTGATTGGCTGGAGGATGGAGTCAAGCTGCAAGCCGACACCTTCGTAAACAACCTCGTGCATGGAAGCGGAGCCTTTGGTCATCTTTCCGTCGGTGAGGGTGTTGTTAGTGACGTATCGGTTGATGTATGTCGTCCACCCTGTGGAGGATTCACCAACACGCCAAGCCTTGATGAGCGTCTTTGGCAGCATGGTCTCGTAATAGTCATACGACTCGTTAGTCCAACCATTGCCACTGTAAGTGTTCATGCGGAAAGCGAGCACGGTGGGGTTGACAGCTGCCTTAAGCATGTGGTAGGCCACGAACATATGTACGACATTGTTCTCTTTGGTATAGTTGTCAGACATATCAACCTCGATGCCGTTGTTGCGGAAGTAGTCATACCATCCATGATCCCAATCGCGGGAACCGGTGGCGCACTTGCCGTAAACCTCCTTGCAATATTCAACAAGTTGGGGGAAAGTGTAAATTCCATGCTGATTGAACACCCAGTTCGGCTCGGCAAAGAGAGTGAAGCCCTTCTTGCACTCTGTCGGGATGTAATATCCAGTCTTCTCGGCAGGGGGAGTGTACGAAAGAGTCTTCTCCATTGTGTTCATGGCTTCGTCAAGGCCGGTAGCCTCCAATGCCTCATAGAAGATGCTGAACTTGTCAATGTTGGCCTTTAGCTCGTTGGCAACTACGCGGTTGGAACGCGGGATGCACTTATCGATGGCGTGAAGGTAGCCATTGACAAGTTCCTGGTCGCACATACCGAGGTCGATCGGAGCGCCATTGTTGACGAGAATCTGACGGCCTGTACCCTGGCCTGCCGTAATGCTTCGTCCCAGCATTGTGCGGTATGAAGCACCTTCGGAAGTGAGCATCTCGGTTGTGGTCAGCTCGGTCTTAAGCAGATGGTAATACACAATGTCGAGGCAAAGGCTGTCGGTAAGCCCCTCAAGCCCGGGACCGGTCATGCCGTTGTGCAGTTTATTGCCGTTTTCGTCAAGACTTTCAGGATCGTCATAGAGGCTGTCCACATATTCTTGTATGGCAGCGTTCTTAGGCGCGAAACAGGTGTAAGTTCCGTAAGAGCTAAGCAGCCTGTCCTGGCCCGAACGCCGCAGTATATAGTTGAAGTCGCTGAACAATGAGTCGTTGTGCAGCAAAAAGTCGTTGACAGTCTCACCGGTGAAAGTGAAGCGGTTAGACTCGTCAGGCTCTGCCGTACAAGAAGACAGTGCGATGGCGGCCGGCAGGGCCAAAGCCCCAAGAAGCCTCAATTTAAACTTATAATCTATCTTCATAATGTAACTCGTTATTGTTTAACAATTGTTTCGTCAGAAATGTATGCCGGATTCTGGTGGAGAAGCGGGTTCACGTCCAATTCGTCGCCAAATACCGGGAAATAGAGGTAAGGTTCCGATTCCATCGCCATGTCAGTTGTCAAGCCTGTGGCTTGGTTAAGTATGTTGCTTGTAGCAGCATAGTTATTGAGGCCACCGATTTCAGCCATGGTTTTCTCGGGATGGAGCAAAGCCGCACTGCCGTTGTCGGCGGAGCGCAACTGGCGGTAAGTATAGCGCAGGAGGTCGAACCAATGCTTGCCCTCAAACGCAAACTCACGCTGTCGCTCTTCGAGCACGAACTCCTCCATCTGTGCCTTTGACTGATAAGAAGAGAAGAGGAGCGTATCTTGTCCGCCGAGGGTAGCCTTTGCGATGGAACGCTTGTTGACAGTGTTTGCCAAACCGAAAGCAACGCGCAACTTGTCGAGATCGTCGCCGGCGAGCTGCACAAGTGCCTCGGCCTTCATTAGCATCACGTCGGTCAGCCTATAAAGAATCCAGTTGATGCCAACCCTCGAATCAGCAGAAGCATTGACCACTCCACGTGTCGTGACAGCCTTCATAGACCCTTCCCTGTTCCCGGTAGTGTTTGATGTCGCCAATTTGTTGATTTGGTATTGGTTGACATCAGATGAGCCTACATTAAGGCACGACTCGTAGTAGCGGTAGTCATTGGTGCTTTTATAAAGCCGGGCAGAAGTTCCTGCAGACTGGAACACGCTCACGGGAGCCATCATAAAGCCATAGGTGCGCGACTTGTTGTCATAGTTCCAATAGCAATGGGCGAGGCCGGAATTGGAAGTGTTGTTGCCGTCGCACTGAAGCTCAAGAATGCTCTCTATTGAGTTACCCCTGATAAAGTTGTACTCAAACGCATACTGCCCCGGGATAAGTGGATAGCCGTCGCGGTCGATGCTTCCGGGGATAGGCACCCGCAAGGCATTGTCGCCAAGGTAGCGCTCCTGCTTAGACTCAATGACCTTGTCGCAATAGTCAACGCAAAGCTGGTAGTCGTTCATGTCGCCAGTCATGGAAGCCCTCCAGAGATACACGTCGGCAAGTATAGCATAGATGGCATCGCGGTTGATGTAACCCACACTACGCCAATCGGTGTAGGCATCGACAGCAAGCGGAAGCTCCAAAGCCCTGTTGAGGTCGTCGATGCACTTGTTAAGCACAGTGAGCGGGGCTTGCTGCTCTACTTCGAAACCCTGGCTTGACGTAAAGTAGGCATGCTCCGTGACAGGCACGTCGCGGAAAGCGCGCACGAGATAGAAATAGCAGAGAGCGCGCAAAGCATACATCTGCGAGCAGTCGGTGGCATAGTTGCTCTGCGTGTAGGATGGGTCCGAAGACATCACATCAGCAGCACGCTCAATCACGATGTTGCACTTGTTGATGACCGAATAGACAGAAGCCCACTTGGCATACTGGTTCAGTTCGTCCATCGTTCCCACCTTGATTTCCTCAAGGTCGGTGCGCTTGCCTGCGTCATCAGTAAAGACCTCCGCATTGACATCAAGATTTTCAGAGCGGAACTCCCCCCATACGATGAATCGCTCTATGTTGTCGGCGCTACACATCTCCTTGTAGGCACCTGCAACCATGGATGATACATCGTCCTTGGTTTTCCAATAGTCTTCAGCGACTATCTTGTCCGACGGCAGCACTATCGTGTCGATGCACGACGTCAGGAGCAGCCCGGACAATATAAACGGAATGTATTTCTTCATATCGCTTTATTCTATAATGTTGGTATTTTCATTATGTGCTTGGCTTAGAACCCAAAGTTAATACCGACTGTGAACGACTTGGCACGCGGTGTCCTGGAGTCATCGTTAGCAAAGCTCCAGCCATCGGCGGAGTGCTCCGGGTCGGCACCACTATACTTAGTCCAGCAGTACAGGTTGTTGGCAGAGAGGTAAATCTTAAAGTTACTCAAGCCAAGCTTCTTCGTAAGCTTGGTCGGCATGTTGTAAGTGAGCTGGATGTACTGGAAGCGCACGAAAGAGCCGTTTTCAACATAGCGGTCGGAGCCAAGCCAGTTGTAAGCTGCGGTGCTGCCATACATGGCACGCGGAATCATGGTCTGGTCGCCATCCTTACGCCAACGGTAGTTCACGGTAGCGCACTGGTTGTAAGCCTCCGACATATTCTCAAGGTTCATACGTGCGGAATTGACAACCTTGTTGCCAAAGCGGAAGTTGAAACTGGTACGGAGCGTCCAACGGTCGTACTCGAAAGTAAAGCCGAAACCACCATTGACCTTAGGCATTGAGTTGCCGAGGTAAACGACATCGAGCTGGTTAATCTCACCGTCGTGGTTGACATCCTCATAGATGGCATCGCCACCTTTGAACTCATAGTTGACGCCGGAATAGTCATAAACGATGTGCTTAGGAGTACCGTCTTCCTGCATGAGCACCTTGCCGTTGGCGTCGGTAGCCACCGGGAATGTCTCACCCTGCGCCAAGCGGTTGTTGATTTCCTGCTCAAACTGCGCTGAAGTCCAGTTGTTCTCCGTGGCAAGGTCGGTGAGGTAGTCGTAAGAGTAACGATAAACACCCTTGTAACGGTAACCATAAATCGAGCCGAGAGGATTGCCTACCTGTGCGCGGTTCATAAAGGTACCGTTTGCAGAAGACCACTCGCCATTGACGGAATTGAGCACACGCTCGTCCATCTCGGTAATCTCGTTGTAGTTTTGAGACACGTTGGCGTATGCGCTGACCTTAAACTTGCCTATCTTGATAAAGTCGTTGAAGTTGACATTAAGCTCCCAGCCCTCGTTGGTCATGGAGCCAACGTTTGAGTAAGGCAAGACAGAGTATCCACTGGTGGTGGGGATTGGCACGTTCTCCATAAGAAGGTCTGTCGTCTTCTTGTAATAGTACTCAAACTCTGCGTCGATCATGTCGCCGAAGAGACCGAGATTGAAGCCAAGGTTGTAGCTATTGGTGGTCTCCCACTTAAGGTCGTCGATCTTTAGTTGCTCAATGCGCATCACAGGAGAGCTATAAGAGGCGTTACCGTAGTTGCCGTTCTGGCTGTAAAGCTCGTAGAAGAGCGCCTCGGAACTTGGGGCGTTACCCACGATACCCCAGCTGGGGCGGAAGGCGAGCATGGAGACAACCTTGCGGAGCGGTTCCATGAACGGCTCGTCGATGATGTTCCAACGACCGGAAACGCTGGGGAAGTAAGCCCACTTGTTGTCCGGGCCGAACTTAGAGTCGCCATCGGCACGCAACGTGACGCCGAGCGAGTAGCGGCTCTTGTAAGAAAGGTGGCCTGTATAGCTCCAGTTCTGCGAACGGGATTCGCCGGTAGAGCTGCTGGTCTTTTTGATAAGGCGTCCGCCGAGTGTCGGCACCTCGATGCCCGTAGGCAGGGTTGTACCGGTCTCCTCCAAGTGGCTGCTGTTGCCGGTCACCATCTGGTAGCGGAACCTCATCGTGGCAGTCCAGTCCTCGTTCTTGAAGTATGGCGTGAATACGAGGTCATTGGTGAACGTGAACGTCATGGAGTTGCTCTCGTACTTGTATGCCTTATTGTAGTTATCATCACCAGGGCCGACCTTTCCAAGTTCGGCAGGCCAATAGCTTGGCTTGCTCTGTGAATAGATGTCGAAATAGAGACCACCGGTATATGTCAGGCGGCTCTTACCCTCCTCAATTCCCAACAACTCATACTTAAGGCGGAAGTCAGGGTTGACACGGTACACATTGTCCTTGCTCTTAGCAAGGTTTGCAATGGCCACCGGGTTGCCAAGGGTCTGAATCTTCTCCAACTCACTGGATGACGGGTTGCGCGGAGAATCCTTCCTATTCATGATATAGTACTCGTCGGTGTCGGCCCCATCCATAGTCTGACGGTAGATACTCATGTTAGGGGCTGTGCGCTGAGCAATGCCGAGAAGGTCGGAGTAGTTCTTATTGTTATTGGTGTAAGAGAAGGCGAAGTTTGTGGTGAACGTGATTCGGTCGCTAACGAAGTAGTCGAGGGCCATACGTGTAGTGAAGCGGTTGAGCGTCTGCTTGATTATAGTACCCGTCTGGTGGTCATAAGCGGCAGAGATGCGGAAATTGGCCTTCTCGCCACCACCGGTGAGGTTGACGTTGTAGCTATGGCTCTGGCCAAACTGCGTAACAGCATCCACCCAATCGGTGTTGTTGTTCCAGTTCTCATAGAGCGGCCACTTCTGCACATAGTTCAACTCATTGATGCCGGTCGTGGCGTCGGAAGCCTGGGTAGGATTGTAGATGGCCTCCTTCATAAGCATAGAGTAGGTGTCGCCATTGAGCAGTTCGTAGCTCGATGGTTGCCAGCTGCCCGAGAACTTATAAGAGAAGTTCACGCGGGTCTTACCGCGGGCGCCGCGCTTGGTCTTAATCTCAATCACACCGTTTGCTCCACGCGAGCCCCAAATTGCAGTGGAGGCTGCATCCTTAAGCACAGTGATGCTTGCAATATCTTCCACATTGACGGATAGCAGCGAAGCGTAATCCTCCTCGGTGGCATTCTCGGCATCGAAGTCGGGCGCATCGTAAATCTGGTCGTCAACAACAATAAGCGGCTCCTTGTTACCATTGATGGAGGTAACGCCACGCAAACGCATCTGGGTGCTCGAGCCAAGGTTACCGGAACCGGCCACGATGTCAAGACCGGCAATCTTACCCTGTAGGGCCTCGTCGGCACTTGTGAACGAAAGACCTTCAACGTCTGCCATATTCATCGTTTGCTGGGCGACGGAAACCTCGCGCTTGGGGATGGACAGACCGCCAGAACTTGCCCTGCGGCTCGAAGTCACAGTGATTTCCTTCACCTGGGTCTGCGACGCACCGAGCTTAAGGGCAAAGTGTGTCTTGGAGCCGATAGGCACAGTAAGAGGCTTAGAGCCTACGTAAGAGACTGTGAGGTGGTTTTTGGTATTTTTCACCACCATCGAGAAGTTACCGTTGACGTCAGTGACGGCGGCGGTGACGATACGGTTGTTGGCATCCCGCTCAACAACATTTGCCATCATAACAGGGCCGAAGTCGTCGGTGACCGTACCGGAAATTCGGGTTCCTTGCGCAAAAGCCGACTGCACCAGGACCATGAAGATGGCAATGACCAATAGTTTTATTCTTGGCATAATATATTAACTTTGTCGTTTGTAAATATTCAGACAGTATGTTCCTACTGTGCAGAGCCTCCAGATTCGAGGCCACGACTATAGTCCATGCTGCTATTGTAGCTGAGCGGCTCGGCCAGCTCGTGTACAACGGCATAGGACGAAGAGGAGACATAATTATTAAGTTCAGTCCTATTATAGGCAAACTCCATATCGCGAGTCATCTCGTTGCTGAAGAGCTGCGAGTTTGACGGGTCAATCACCTTTGTGCTGTACTCGTCGCTAACGCTAATCTTGCCATCGTCAGCACGCGAAACACGAATTGTCTTGTTGATAAATGTCGCGTCGTCGACAAGGAAAGTGGTATAGTCGGCAGCGTCAATTGCATCAGCCGGTGACGCATAAATCGAGTTCGCATGGAAATGGTAGCGGATGAAGTCGCGAATTGCCTTGATCATGACTGCAGCCTGCTCCTTGGCTTCCTCCGCACCATCGGCATTCGGGTTCTGGAGGTAGGGGTCTACAAGTTCATGGATCTGCTCCCATGTAGGCAGTCCGTGGGCGTATGCAATCTGCATTGCGTCGTTGTCGGGCGCATACAAGGTGTAATTGTAGTTGCTGAAGAACTTCACGTTGTAGTCCAAGCAACGGTTCTGCTTGTTCTCTTCCCTACCCGTAGGCGCGAAGAAGGTAACATACTGGTCGGACTCCACGATACCGGCATCGTTGGCCGTTGACGAGATACCCGCGAAATCAAGGAGCTGGTTGTCCATGAGATTGCAGAGATTGAAAAACTCGCTGAAACGGTCGTTCTTGCTAAGGAAGGAATAAACGCTGCGCGTTGTACCCTCGATAAGGCGGTCGATTGTGTACGACCTACCGTTGCTTTGCGTATAGATGTGGCGCACGGTGGGTGCCTCGCGCCCATCGACGAGCTGTGCGCCGCCGAGGATGCGCGTGCCGACAGTCACGTCGCCATCAACAGGCCCCTCTATCTTTACGCCGGCACCATTCTTGGTAAGGTAGTAGCGCCCGGTCTTCAAAGTCTCCGTATTGCTTCCCATAACGATGGTGGACATCTGGATCATGTCTGCCAGCTGCGATTTCACAATGGGCATATAAGTGTTGGCGCCAGAAGTAGACAGGTCGATGTTCTCGCCAACGGGATTGCCCTGGGCGTCAACACGCTCGGCACCGATGCCAGCACCGCCCTGCGACATGGCCACAGTGTTGTCTACATAATAATGTATGTACTCTGCGCTGCCACGCCCGAGCGAAGTGGGGTCAAGAATATAATTGTCGAAAGCCACCTGGTTGGGAAGCATAATGCCGTATGTGGCCGTGGTGGAGAGCAGGTAGGCGTAGTAGTCAAGCCCAAGAGAGAACGGGTTGTTATACGACACGTTCTGTATGATCCAGTTTGTCAGGCCCATGTTGGTATTCACGTCCTCAACGCTCGAATTGAACAGGGCGGGAGCAGACACCACCTCGTAAGCCTTAGGGCCGAACACCTTGTTGGTGACATAGATGACGCCATTGTTTGCAATGGTGATGTCCTTTCCACCGCCAGCCTTGTCGGCAAGATCCACCGGCGTGATGCCCATCAAGTCCTTGGCATCGTCAACCACGGAGTTGAACTTGCTCGGAACAGACGATGAGAAAGAAGTGTTCATCAGGTTCGAGATGAGCTTCGAGAGCACGTTGAGCGGGATGAAATCGATGTTGCGCTTGAGGTTTGCCTCATTGTTTGGAAGCTGCGCGTATGTTTCGAGCAACAGCTTTGTGCGCTCGTTGTTGAGCAGATAATCCTTCACGGCCTCGTCTGTGGGCACGAACATGGCGGCTATCTCGGCCAGTTCGGACGCAGCGGCACCTGACTGAAGGGTCGGGATGTAGTACTCGTTCCACCCCGGATCGAACGTGAGGAGGTAGTCGTCGGTGAACAGGCCGCCATTGCGGGCATCGCCGCTGAACTTTGCGGCATCCTTGGAAGACTTGCTCAGATAGCGCACCTCGTAGATGGAGTCGGGATTGAACACGCCTGACATATCGTTGACGAGCGACTGCTCGGCGTACCAGTCGTGGAACTGCTGCGTAACGTCGGCACTGTAGACAGGCACAGCATAGCGATCGAGCATGTGGCTGAAAAGTTCCACGTTGTCACCATTCTTGACCTTGGTATGGAGCACCTGCGCCATGTTGCCCGGCGGAACGATTACATTCTCCACCTGGTGGATATAGCCATTTTGGCAAGTAACGTCTTGCGCAATAATCCTATTGCCAAAGACGTAGGCATCGTTGGCACTCTGGTACTGGCCGCCCGAAATGATGGCAAAGTCGCTGTCATCGCCACTCGTTGTGATGCCGTTCTTCAGCATATAGTTTCGCGTGAAATGCACCAACATGGGGTTGGTGGCATCCGAAACGAAGGAAATGCCATTGGGGAAGCGCGTCCAGAAAGGATTGTGTTCGCCATAAGACGAAACTGCCTCGCCGTATGTCCAAGTAGTCACGGTGTCGATGGCGGTGATGGTTGTGGGGTGCTTAACGGCATTTCCCCTTACCACGCCATCGTCGGAGCTGACGTTGGAGAGCATTTCCACAAGGATGGCATTGTCAAGCATGGAATAGTAGAGCAACAACCTCTTCTGTGCCTGGCTCAAATCCTCATACTTGGAAACGCCCCAAGAGTTGTTGGAGAAAAAGCGCCCGAATGCCTCGTCGTTGGCCGGAAACACAGTCTTACTTCCGGTACGGTTGAGGATTTCGGCATAGTTGAGGTCGTCAACAAGCCGAAGGTAGGTTTTAAACGAACCCGTAAGCCCCTTGTCGGGGTCAGGGTTACTCAACTCTCCGTAGATGCTGGAACCGAGCCACGTGGGCATCTCGTCTTCATCCACCAATTCGTTCTTATCGACACAGGAAGACAGCATTCCCATGCAGACAAGCGAAATACAAAAGATGAGTTTCTTCATACTGCTTTTATTACTTAATTTAGTTATTGACAAATATTTGTTAATAGGTAGAATGGAATCTGATTCTCAGTTATTGCATGGCACAAAGTTACGAGTTTTTTGCAAATGAAGAAAACAAATCGGAGTTTTTTTTAATGTTTCTTTGAAATTAATTCGTAACACCGCCCACGGCATATCAAATAGGTGTGTATTTTGACAAAATTAAGGCACAAAAGCCAACAAAGGTGGAATGGATGGAAGCGCGGCAAAGCCGCCCATCCACGCCACAAACAGCCAGCGTGGATGCGGCAAATCCGCCACCGCACTGCGACCTGCAATTGTCCATGCAGTAAGACGCAAGGCGAATTGGCGGAATGGCAACGAGCGGATATTTAACATTTGTGTGTTAAATACATTAACGGAACATATATCGGGTAACATCTTGGCACACAAGGCATTACGAACACCGCCATTTTGCAGTGCAAAACGTGCCATTTTGGAGAACAAAACGGCACGAAACGGAAGCCAAAACGGCGCATTTGGCAAGCCAAAACGGCGCAAGGCGGAAGACGGCGGGAAAGAGGCTGGGGATAGTTGCATATATGCAAGTAATGGCAGAAGTAAAAAGCCGCACAGTCATAGAAACAAAACGCGAATCGGACAGAAAGATATCCATTCAAAGGAGCTAAAGGAGTTATCGCTCCACTGCGTTCCGCTAAGGAGTTAGAGGACATTTGCTTCTTCAGTTTCTTTTTTCATTCGTCTATGCAAAATGCGGATATTCATATTTCAATATTTCATATAAACCACCCCTGCCCCTCCTTTGGAAAAGGAGGGAAAAGCGGCGGCACATCTGCAGGATTACTGCGGGGAACAAGCCACAAAACAATATTAATGTCCGCATTCGTCTATGCCAAATACTGACATTAATATAAAGCAAAATAAAAACCGAAAAGAATCTGGCAATGTCACACAACGAAGAAAAGAACAGAAAAAGGATGGGGCAGAACTCGTGAAGAAAAAACAACGTAAATCCAATCCATCAACCACTCGCCAAATATTTTGAAACAACTTCGGTCGGAAAAAATAGTCAACATATATTGACCAAAGTGTACGCACCAAAATTGGAATTACACAAAATGGAGTGAAGAGATGTTTCCACTCCACTGTTTGGACAACAAAAAATCAGGCAGCAACGATTAAGCATCAATCAAACTATAACTTACAGCCACCAAATTATAAACTTAATCATACCAAACCCCATTGTTGTAAACAACGTACATATCTCGATTTTCCAAAGTGGTAATGTGGCGACAAACAAAAGAACGGCTTACTTTTGTAAAATATTCAACATCGCCCTCATGTGCCCTCAAATCTTCATTCGTATATTCTTCTTCGCTTCCCCATATCGCAATTTCGTCACCGATAAAAGCTCGTGGCAACTCAAACTGCTGTGTAGCAATATTAAAGAACTCTATATCAGAAAATAGACCTGTTTCTGGAAATGAGAAAAAAGACCATCCCGGGCGCAAATTAATTCGGCTGGCATCTGCAATAATGACAAAATCAGATGCGTCTTCGTCACTTTCACGAAAGGGGAATGGGTCATTTTCGCCAACAAACCATCCTTCGGCAGGAGTCACCATCAACGTTTTATATTTTCCCCCTCCGGACAACTCAAAATTGTTAATCTGAGTATAAGATTTCCGACTGTCCAAATCTAAAGTTCGCGTTTGAGATGCGCCAAAATATTCATCATCAGAAGAACAAGAGAGCAGACTAAGCGCAAACAAGAAAAAATAAAAAATATGGTTTCATAAATAATTTGCTTAAATTCAACAAAAGAAAGTTATAAATTTCAATCAATTTTATAGAAAGAGCCAGGAATAATGCTCCTGGCTCTTTCTATTTTAATCAATCAAAATATTAGTCAACCACAACTTTCTTACCGTTGACGATGTAGATGCCCTTTGCCAAACCATCGAGAGAGGTGGCGTTGGAGCGAACCTTCATGCCGCTGAGGTTGTAGACATCGTAAGAAGCGTTGGTCGGAACGACCTCAACATCGTAGATACCGGCGAGATAGTCTTCCCATGTACCGTAGTAGTAGAGAATCGGGTTACCGAAGTAAATCATGTTCAACTGGAGCGTGTTGTCGCGCTTCTCAAGGCCGATACGAACATGACCGGGAACTACGCACTCCTCGGTGTCGTTGAGATCCTTAACGTTGGAAACGATGCTCTGGATCCTGAACGAGCCAAGCGTCTGCGAATTTGAGTTAGCACCCTTAGAGATTGCCATCACAGAGTCCTTGTTGAGGAAGAGGTAAGTGTTGGTGTTCTGGTCGAGGTCATTCCACTTAGAGTTGTGGACGGCTATAGTTGCGAAGAACTCGTAAGCACCGGTTGCGGTTACAGGAACATCCTGATAGAGCCACTTCTGGTCGGTAGCAACAGTACCACGGTTGAAGAAGATGCAATGAACAGTTCCAGACTCGGTCTGGGTGTCAAGGTCACCATACTTCCAAGCGGCATTGCCACCGGACGGGTCAACAGCCCAACCATTGCTATTGTCGCTGAAGTCGGCATTGGTAATCATGATGCTGGCAGGATTCTGGTATGTGGCATTTGCCAAGAGGAAGGTCTGCACTGCAGCATTGAGCGTAGTGGTAGCGTTGACGAGCTTGGTGGAGTCTTCAGGAGTGCGCTGTGCGGGAGCCACATAGCTGCCATGAACACCCTCGGCAACCTTGATGGCAGCAGAAAGGTCGGCCTGACCGGCAGGACGGTTCTCGTCACCCTCGTAAGACTTAGCATACTCGATACCGTCGGCAAGGTCAACATACTCTGCATTGGCAGTGTGGAAGGCGTTGATGGCGTTGCGCACGTGGGAAACAAAGCCGTTGAGAGCGTCGATGCTGGTCTGGTTGACCTCTGTGTTCTGCGCAATCACCTGGTTAGCCACGTCGATGCTGTCCTGGATGGCCTCATGACCGAACACATACTTAGCGGTATTATTGTGGAGCGTGATGGCAGAATCCCTCATCACTTCGAGTGCGTTGAGCGCATTGTCGAAGTTGCGCTGGGTGTTGAACTGCTCGATGTCGGCATCAGTCTTGCCAAGGGCATAGAGGCCAATCACGTCGAAGCGCACCTCGCCACCGCCGCTCACCTTATTGCTGCGATCGTTGCCTGCGAAAACGGGAGTAGCCTTACGGGCGAAGCCAACAGTCATGTCGCCACCCTCGGCAACATCGAACACATGATAGTAGTAAGCACCCCAAGTGGTGGGAACATCCTCAATCCAGCAAGTATCGCCATTGATGAAGAAGCCAAGTTCCTTGTCGCTACGCGGGTTGGAGTAGTCGGGGATGTAGTAGTTTGAAGTTTTACCCTTACCATTGGCATAATACTTCACAGCCGATGCTTGCACAATGAACGCATACTTGCCGGCGGGCATGGGAGTAGTGATGTAAGCAGCACCCTCGCCAAGACCATAGTTTGCGCCAATGCTGGCAAAGATATGGTTGGTGGTCATGTTAGCCCACGGAGCTTGAACGCCCCAACGGCCGCCGGAGTCCTTCCAGCCATTGTTCACGCCCTTGTTTGCGCCGTATGTGGTACCTTCGTCGAGGTTGAACGTGCTGCTGAAGTAAGGGCCAACGTTTACGGCGATTGGCGTAACCATATCCACGCCCAAGGTCATGAACATATCAACGGCACTTCCTGCATTGTTGATGTACATTCCGAGAGACTGGTTAACTCCGTCCGGGGTCTCAAGCGTGCCATCGGAGCCGTCGAGCGCAGCATCGAGTGCAGGCAGAGCCATTTCGTCGATCAAGGCTGTGTTCACCTTCGAGCCGAACCCTTCCACAGCACTTATGCCGGCGGAAAGATCCTTCAGGAAGTCGTAACCGTTCCGGAGGATAACGTCGTTACCAACCTCGTGGGCAGGATAAACGCCGAAATCGGTGAAGCAGTCGTAAACGGAAACGTTGAAGAACTCGAAGTTTACGTGCTCCGTTGCAGCGGTAGAGTAGTAGTAGTTGATGGTCACCCACTCACCTGCGGGGAGGTCGAGCCACTCTGCCACACTCGCGGTGATTTTGTTGTTGTCGGTCTCGGTGGGGAAGGGACAAGTACCGTCAGAGTTGATGTAAACGTCCTGGTAGTTGTCGTTACGGCCAGAAGAGCGTGCATTGGAGAGCACACCGCCTGTGCTAGACTTCACCTTGTAGGTGAAAATGTAGCTACCGGGGGCAAGTTCGTAGCTGCAGCGGAAGTTGGACGAGTTGCTGAGACTGGTCCCCATCGTTCCGCCACCCTTAGAGATCTGGAGGTAGGGCATACCTTCGGGGCCGCCAGAGGTAATGACAGTCACGGTGTCAGTCAAAGCGCCGCCGGTGAGGTTTGTCCACTCTGCCGTACCATTGGAGAAGTCGCCGTTGGGAAGCATGTTGGCACCATCAATCCTGTACTTACCCGTTGAGGTGTAGACATAGTCGCCTTCCTCGTAAGCAGCAAAGGCAGACGATGTCGCCCCAATGCAGGCAGCCATCATTAATAGTAATTGCTTTTTCATAATGTTGAATAATTAAGTAAGTAATATAAAATGTTTTTAGTATATACGTTTCCGCATTGTCTGACACTGCAAAGTTAAGCAAAAAGCCCGAAAGGGCAAACTTTAGCGTATGGATTTTGAGGCGATGGCGGCGTATTTATTCATTTTTAACAATGGCTGTACAGCGGGCGGCGTTGATGAAAGCCAATATATAATAATGTGTATGGAATATCCGCAAAGCTCCAAATCAAAGGAGTCATAAGAAGTCATCGCTTCACTGCGTTCCGCTAAGGAGTTAGAGGACGTATGCTTCTTCGATTCCTTATTTCATTCGTCTATGCAAAATGCAGACATTCATTAATGTGTATGAAACAAGCTGGAAAGAAGAGTAGCATCAATAAAAACTCCCCCGCCCGGCTTTAACCCGGCGGGGGAGTATATTACGGGAGAGGGCGGTTGAGCCAACAATGCCTGCTGAACACTTAAGCGGCTCGCCACACTCACCAAGAGTTAGCGTACAGTGAACTTCACGGTCTTGGCAGCCGTGTCGCCCTCGATGCGCACAATGTAGGTGCCTGGCTGCGAAACGTGTGAGGCAGCCTGCTCCTCGACGGTGGCACCAGTAGCCTCAAACTCGGTCACGAGGACACCGCTGAGTGTGTAGACACGGCACTTGACCGCAGCGTCGGCAGCCATAGACGAGATGGAAGTGGGATCGGCCACGACGAGTATGCCCTCTTTGTTGAGCAGCTGGCCGTCGTACCAGCAAAGGCCGTTGGGCAGTTCGGGAAGAACCACTGTGGGCTTGCCGTAGAATATCTTGGCAGTCCAGAGCTTGATCACATCGCCTTCCTTAGGCTCGTAGTCGGGGCTGAGCGTGATGCGCACCTCGCCATTGAGCGCGAACGAAGTGCCTACCTGCAGGTAAGACCTTGAGGTAAGGCTGTTGGAGGCATTCTTGATGTTGAGGTTGACCACTGCACCCGGCATTACGGTAAGGCCGGCTACTGTGCCGATAGCACCATACCTGTCGTCGCTGGTGTCAAGGCCCGGGGTAATCTGGCCGCCGTTGTTGACGGTAAGCACATTAACCATTCCGACTCCCTCGATTGAGGCTCCCTCGTTGACCGTAACGGCATTGTTGACGAACGACGTCGTAGGCATGAGGGCGTTGAGGTAGAGCGTGCCTTCGTCGACTGTAACAGCCCCGATCTTGGTCTGTGCGTTAGTCGTGTTAAGCGTCCACTTGCCGGAGCCAACCTTTGTAACGGGAGAGTAGAACTGCCCGCCGAAGTTGATGTCGGAGCCAAGTGCGCCTATGGTATAGACACCAGAGCCGGTGAATGTGCCGGAGCCGGTAACGTTGCCAAGGGTGACGCCATGGCCGTTGTTGTTGAACGCAACACCGGTGTTAAGCTTCACGGTGGCGTTGGGCAGGCCGTAGTTGTTGTCGAAGGTGAAGTCTGCATCGAACGAACCGCGCTCCTGCAAGCCGGGAACGAGCGTACCCTCAAACGCGCTCCAGTCGCCCTGGTAGTAGTTGCGGGGGCCGGCAGCGTTGACAGTGAAGGTGCCGGAGCCGGTGAGCGAGCCTTTGTAGTTGCAACGCGGGTCGCAAGTGAGCACGCCCGACATACCCTCGGGAACATAGAACGAGGCGTTGTTTGTCGTGTACGAGTTTTCGCCGTTGGGGTCGATGAGCGTACCGCCCTGGAACTCAACAACAGCAGGGAGCTGGGTGATGGAGGCGCCGGCCTCGATGGCATTGACAGTGGCACCCTTGATGACGAGGCGGCTAAGGCTGTTGCCGGAGCCGAGCGTCAATGTGCCGGAGCCGGTGACGTTGAGCACGGAGTTGGAAGCATCGCCGCCAATGCCGGTGTTCATTGTCAGCGAGGAGCCCGGATTGACATTGATGGTGGCCGAACCTGCACCGACGTTGATCTTCTGGCCGCTGACAACTGCGCCGGAAATGCCAAGGGTAGCGCCTTCGTTGAGAGTGATGGTCTTGTCGATTGAACCGAGCGAGCCGTACTCCTGGCCAACCTCGTTGGCAAGCGAAGTAACGGTGAGCTTACCGCCGCTGATGGTGGTGTTGCCCGTGTGGTTCACATTATTAATAGTAACAGAGCCAGTACCACCCTTAGTGATAGTCGGGTCGCCGGAGATGCTGTCGCCGCTGATGGTGAAGTTCTTAACGGAGTTGTTGAACACCACGCTCTTCGGGGCAACAGAACCGTTGATGACAACATCGGTAACGGAAGCGTTGTCGTCGAACGTCACGGCATCGCCCTGTACGAACGAGCGGACGTCTTCGCTACCGTCTACGCGGAAGTTGGACGCGAGGTCAACGTTCCACTCTGCGCTCTCGGCTCCAATCCATGTGACGTTGCCCGGGTTGAAGTTCTCGATGGTGAGGTAGAGCTTGCCGTCCTCGTAGGTGAGGGCCTTGCGCTGGCTGTTCAGGCCCTCGATAACGAGGTCGTCGAGGTTGCCCTCGATGCTGCCGAACTCGCCGATGAGGTACTTGCCCTCGGCAATGCGCTCTTCGCCCTCGGCAGGAGTGCATACGAACTCAAGCACCGGTGTGGAGTACTGCGGGCCGTTCTTCCAGTCCACCTTCCCAATCTTGAGCACGTTGGCCTTCACGCAGTCGGATGCAATACCGTCGCTGAAGAGGTCGATGAGCAGGCGCGAGCCGAAGTTGAGGATGAGCGAGTCGGACTCGATGGTGCCAATGTTCTTCTCGCCGCCGGGAACGATGGTGGCGTTGTAGTCGGCCTGTATGCCCTTAAGGAACTTGCCGCCGTCGGAGACGAGCCTCGTGTGGCGGTTGAGCCAGAGGCGGCTCGACTGGAGCGTGCCGTCGAAGCTGAGTGTGCCGCCCCACACGTCGGTGCTGCCGGTGTAAGTCTGGGTGACGTTAGGCAACACGAGCACGCCGCTGCCCTGCTTGACGAGGCGCATCGCGCCGGCGAAGGCGCCGCCCGTGAGCGTGTGGGTGTAGGTGTCGGTGGTGATGTTGTTGTTGTCGTCGTGGCCTTGAGTCCATGTCGGGGCGTTGTCGGTGAAGATGTATGGGCTTGCGCCGTCGGCCACGCTCACGGTCATGTCGCCGGTCTCACACATTATTATATGTTTGTCGTTGTAGGCCGAGCTGATGCTTCCGCCGTTGGCAATCTCGTCGCGCCCGGCCATGGTGAGGGGCGGCGGCGCCATGGTTATGCCCTCCATCTCGCCGAGGAAGTAGCTCACGTGTGGCGGCTGGTTGTAGCCGCACATCTGCCACACCATGGCCTGGCGGTACTGGAAGTCGTGCCAGAGGGTGTAGTTGCGCCAAGGCGTCTCCACGTTGGTGGTGTAGATGCGGATGTTGTTGTTGGCCGTGCGCATGATCACCTCCTCGCGCCAGTCGCCGAACACATCGCCTTGATAGCAGGGCGTACCCTTCGTGTCGTTGTTGGTCATCGAGCCGGAGAGGATAGCTATCTGGCCTTTGGTGGCGCTGATTATAGTACCCTCGGTGTTCTTGCCGCTGCGGTAGTTGAAGGTTTCCTCGCAGAGGTCGCCGTCCCAGTAGATGCGGAAGTTGTCGGCTATGCTGAACGAGCTCTTGTCGTAGCCCACGACGGCGGCGTGTGAGGCTGCGCCAATGAGGTGCGGGTCGCGGGACGAGATGCCCTGTGCGCCGGGGATGTCGCGTACGAACTTGCCCATCATGCCGCGGCCGTCGTCGTCGCCGGCATTGTAGCGGTAGTAAATCTTCGATGTGGTGGCGTCGCGGAAGTTGTTGCCCGGACGGCTCTCGTTGCAGCAGAAGATTTCCTGCCCGAAGGTGTAGGGGTCGAAGTCGGAGCAGTGCTGTGCGTCGCCGTGGCCGAGGCCGGAAGTGGAAAGGCCATTTCCGTTGTCGTCGATTACCATCGAGCCGAACACGATTTCGTCGCGCCCGTCCCAGTCGACGTCGGCAATGCCATAGTTGTGGTAGCCCTGGCCGTACCAAGGCGACGACGAGTCCTTGCAGTTCCAACGCCAACGCTCGGTGAGAGTGTGTGTGGCGGGGTCTACGTCGAGGGCAATCATCTTGTGCTGGGTGTAGATGCCGCGGGCAAGGAAGATGCTCGGCTTGCGGCCGTCGAGCACGGGTGCGCCGAAGAAGTGCTTGGTAGAGCGGTGGCCATAGCCGTCGCCCCATGCGGCGTTAAGGTCGGTCTCGCCGTCCTCAAGGCGTTTCAGCGGGTATTCAAGTTCCTGGTAGACCTCGCCGGTCTCGCCGTTGAGGTAGAGCAGGTATTCCGCGCCTTCGTGCATGAAGAAGTTAGTGCCGCCATTGGGGCCTGCCGGGCGGTAGTTCTTGTTGGGGTCGCCCACTACGTGCGTCTGGCCGTTGGCCATGTGGATGGTGGTGCCGTCGGCGGCGCGCATCACGGCCTCTGCCTTTCCGTCGCCGTCCCAGTCGTAGGCCACGATGTTGTTCTCGTTGTTCTGGAAGTCGGCCATGTTGGGTCCGAAGTCGAGCCACCAGAGCTTGGTGCCGTCGAGCTTGTAGACCTCAACGGTGGCATACTCGCCGTTGTATCCGCCGGGCAGGTAGCCTGTATTGATGTCGTTGGAGTTGTCGAACTTCAAGAGAATTTCCAGCTCGCCGTCGCCGTCCACGTCGGCGCAGCAGGCATCGTTGGGAATGTAGGTGCTCGTGAGGTTGCCGTGGTCCATCTTGATTTCAAGATAGTTTGACCCGCTTGCAAACGGAGTCACGGACTTGGAGTGCTCTTGCGGCACGCCGCGCACCACGGCCTCCACGCTGTACCGGCTCGAAGTGGTGCCGGCGGCGTCGAGGAAGTTTGAAACGTCGAGGGGTTCGCTGTTGAGCTTGGTGCCGTCGCGGTAGATGTTGTACTTCACGTCGTAGTACTCCTCACCCAGGATGCGCCAGCTACAGAACACGCCGCCGCTTGTCTTCATGGCGACGAGACCCCTGTCTAAGGCGTCGGTGGCACGTTGCGCCGAAGCGCCAGCCGCCAACATCCCCAACATCATCATTGATAGGATCCGTTTTTTCATTCGCTGATGTCTTTTATAGTTATTGATAAAATTTGTTCCTTTACATTTTGCATATATTTAATGTGGAACGCTCGCCTGCACTATCGTGTGGCGGGTACACTATGTTCCGTCATGCAAAAATAGCATAAAATTCGGTTAGGCCAATAAAAAATTAACACAAAAAACGCAAAAAGGAAGAAAAAGAGAAGCGGAGGGAGAGGCTTAGGGTGCTTAGGACTCTTAGGAGACCCCTACCCGACTTTTGCGGGCAGGGGCCGTGTGGCTATTGCAGATTCTTCTTATACAGGCGGTCGATGATGCAGTCGGCGAGCGAGATGTTCGGCACGCGGATTGTGGTGCAGCCAAGGGCTTCGGCGGCAGTGAGGAACAGTTCGGCGGCAGGTATGATTACGTCGGCGCGGTCGGGCTTCAGCGAATATCGTTCCATGCGCTCGCGGTAGGTCATGGCCTTCATGTCGTCGTAGATCTTGCGCAGCCCATCGACGGGCAGCGTGTCTTTCTGCTTCTTGCCGCTGCCGGAGGCATAGATGCGGCAAAGCTTGTTGATGTTGCCGCCGGAGCCGATGATGGAGATGCCGGGGTAGCCGGCGGCATATTCGGCAAGCTCGGCCTTCATGCGGGCGAAGGTGCTCTCTTCGGCAGCCCCGCCAAGTATGCGCAGCGTGCCGAGGTTATAAGAGCAGCTGCCCACGATGGCCCCGTCGCTAATCATTGAAATCTCGGTGCTGCCGCCGCCCACGTCCATGTAGGCATAGTTGCCCTTGGCGGCATAGCCCAGCTCCACGGAGTTGTCGCATAGCAGGCGTGCCTCTTCGCTGCCGGGGATGATTTCGATGTTGATGCCTGTCTTGCGCAAGATTTTCTTCATCACCTTGCGTCCATTGGCAGCGTCGCGCATGGCCGAGGTGGCGCAGGCGCGGTATTCCTCCACGTTGTAGAGTTTCATGAGCTGCTTGTAGCTCTTTATCATGCACATCATCATGCGCTCGCGCTCCGGCGATATTTCGCCGATGGTGAACACGTCCTTGCCGAGCCGCAGGGGTATGCGCAGGAAAAGCACCTTGTTGAACTCGTAGTTGCCCACAGAGTCTTCCACGACGTTTTTTATAAGCAACCGCGCTCCGTTAGAGCCTATGTCGATTGCGGCGAAATTTCTATTTTCCATGGATAGTGTTTATTTAATTTTTTAGGGCCGATGTGAATTACAGGAGGCTTATGACCGTTAGGAAGGACTGGACGCTTTTTTGGGGGGCATAGGGCGCTTGGCGGGCATGGCGCTAAATCCCAGGCCCTAATCCTTAAATCCCCATCCCCTCCCGCAGGTAGTCGTTGTAGAGCTGTTCCTGCGAGCGGAACGGGTCGCCGGGCTGCAATTCGTTGCGGCCGTGTCCGTCTACGATGCGGCCGTTGGTGGTGTCGCGCAGGCCGTAATCTACGGTGCGGGCGAGGTCGCGCTGCAAGTCTTCGTCGTAGACCGGGGTGAGCACTTCCACGCGGTTTACGAGGTTGCGCGGCATCCAGTCGGCACTGCCGATGAAATAGCGCGGGCTTCCGGCATTGGCAAAGATGAGTATGCGCGAGTGTTCGAGATAGCGGTCGATTATGCCCACCACGTGCATATTCTCCGCCGGCACGAGCGAGCAGTTGCCGCGCAGCACGATGTCCACCTTAACCCCGGCTGCGGCGGCCTCGTAGAGCTTGGCCACCACGTCGGTGTCGGTCACGTGGTTTATCTTCACCTTCAGCCACGCCTCCGCCCCGGCCTTGGCGTTCTTTATCTCGGTGTCTATCATGCGTAGTATGCGCGGCTTCATGTCGTTTGGCGAGACGAGCAGCTCGCGGAACCTCACCGGCTTGAACGGCTTGCGGATGAAGTCGAACACCTTGCGCACCTCGCGCACGAGCGACGGGCGGGCCGTCATCACCATATAGTCGGTGTAGGTCTTGGCGTTGCCCTCGTGGAAGTTGCCCGTGCCTATGCAGGCTATGTCGCCGCCCCTGCACCCGATGTAGACGAGCTTAGAGTGTACCTTAAGCCCCTCCACGCCAAACACCACTTCGATGCCGGCCTCCTGCATCCGCTTGCTCCAGTTGATGTTGCTCTCCTCGTCGAAGCGGGCGAGCAGCTCTATCACCACCGACACCTTCTTGCCGTTGCGGGCGGCGCAGATGAGCGTGTTGACCACCTTCGAGTCCTTGGCCAGGCGGTAGAGCGTGGCGCGAATCTCCCTCACGTCGGGGTTGAGCGCGGCCTCGCGCAGCACGCGGATGAAGCTGTTGAACGAGTGGTACGGCACGTGCAGGAAGCGGTCCTTGCGGCGGATGGTGTCCAGCACGCACTCCTCCGTCTCCATCTCGGGCTTTACTATTGGCGTCCACGCCGGGTAGCGCAGCTCCTTCAAGCCGCAGCCGGGGAAAGCCATGAAGTCCTTGTGGTTCTGGTAGCGGCCACCGCTCACGATGGTGTCGAGCTGGTCCACGTTGAGCTTCGACATAACCTTGCGCAGCAAGTCCTTTGGCATGTGCTCGTCGTAGATGACGCGGATAGGCTCGCCGCGCTTGCGGCTCTTCACGCCCTTGGCCACCTTCTGCACCACGCCGTAGCTAAGGTCGTTGTCGATGTCCATCTCGGCATCTTTGGTGAACTTGAACGAATAGGCCTCGTAGCTGCACTTGCCGCCGCCGATGAAGATGAGCGGCAGGCAGAATCGGATAACGTCGTCGAGGAACATGATGTCGTGGCGGTCGGCCGACGAGGGCAGCTCGACGAAGCGCCCCACCTCGCGGCCAGGCACCTTGATGAGCGCGTGCATGACCACGGGCTTCTTCTTGCCTTCAACCCACTGCGAACGCTTCACGGCCAGGTAGATGCTGTCGTCGTAGGAGTCGCCTATCTCCTTTATCTCGTCGAGCCACACAGGGTTTGTTATGCCGTTCAGGCGGTCGAGGTACAGCCGCTTTATGAAGAGCTTCTGCTCCTCGTCAAGGTCGGTCTCGTGCAGCAGGCGTATGCCGTGGTTGGCAAGCTCGCCCGTCACCACCCCCACCGCGTGCTCAAACTCCTTGTTGTAGGCGGCGTTCAGGCGGTTTATCTCCTTTATGGTCTCCTTGGCGCGCTCGCGCTCGGCCTTAGGCACCTTGTCCTTCGAGTCGGCAATGCGGTTGAGCGAGGCCACGCGGACGCGGAAAAACTCGTCGAGGTTGTTGGAGTAGATGCCCAGGAACGACATCCGCTCCAGCACCGGCACGCCGGGCTTCTCGGCTTCCTGCAATATCCTGCGGTTGAAATACATCCAACTAACGTCGCGTTCTACATAGCGCACCTCCGCGCTGTCTTTCTTGCTGACCATTTTGTTTGTCTTTGATTTAGCCATGCAAAATTAGCCCTCCTATGCTACGATTGTGTTACAACTGGGTTAAGATGGCGTTACGGCGAGCCGCCCCGCCGCTCACCACTTCACCGTGCCGTACTTCTCCTTATACCATATCTGCCATGCGTTCACCATGTTCTGCCATATCACGTATGCCCCCGGGGCGAGCGCGGCCAGCGGGTCGAGGAACGTCAGCGCGAGCCAGATGCCCACCACGGTGTTCTTCTGCCCCATGGCCTGCCCGGCGCTCACGGCGTCGCCCATGGCATGGCCCACGCCCTTGCCTATGGCAAAGAGGCCGAGCGCCACGGCCAGCGGCGCGAGCAGCAGCAGCCATAGCACGCCGCCCGACACCTCGGCGTGGATGATGTTGCGCACGGTGACGCCCGTGACTATCGAGAGGTTGACGCACCACATGTAGAAAGCCAGGTTGTGTACCCCGGCTATGGCCGAGGCCACGCGCGGCGCCACCCTGCGGCACAGCCACGCCAGCAGCAGCGGCCCGACGAGCACGGGGGCCACATGGCCAAGCACCATGAGCGACGCCTCGCCGAAGGCCACGCCCGCGTCGCGCTCCACCAAGGGCAGGAAGAGCGGCACGGCAATGGCCGTGAGGGCATTGTCCACGATGGTGAAAATCGTCATCGACCCGATGCTGCCGCCAAGCTTCTCCGTCACCACAGCAGCTGCGGCTGCCGTGGGGCAGGCCACGCAGACGAACACGCCCGTGAGCACGAGCCGCGAGTGCAGCCCCGTGGAGCGCACCACGCCCCACACCAACAGCCCGCACAGCGCGAGGCGAAGCAGCTCGAGCCAAACGTGCCAGCGACGCAGGCGAAGGTCGCGGGCGTCTATCTTGCAAAACGTGACGAAGAGCAGCGCGAAGAGCAGCACAGGCAGCACGCCCTCCACATACGGCTCTACGGCCTCGCCCAACGGCACGAGCACCGGCACGCCGGCAAAGAGGAAGTAAACCGCCGTGCCAAAGCACAACGCCACCATGAGCGACCAACGCTTTATGAATGACAAAACGTTCATATCCGCCTATCAATTGCTTCTTGAAATGCAAAGATACACAATACCAACGAAAGAGAGAAAGAATTTCAGGAAAATAAAAACAGCAACCTCTCCCAGCCCCTCTCGGTCTCCACCAAAGGCGAGAGGGGCTTCTTCTTATAAAAAACCGGGCCATCCTCACGGACAGCCCGGCCACAAAATAATGTTTCTACAAAGCCGTGCAGGAATGCGCGGCATTTTCTGAATCTATCTATTTTTGCAATCGCTATTGCCAAAACATTACTATTCTTCTTCGTCAAGGCCCCACACGTCGAAGCGGTGGAGTTTCGAGTCGGCATTGTCGGTGGCGCCCCAATTGTTCATATCGGCCGTACCATTATCCCTGCCTACAAAGTTCACCGACGCGGCTATCATGCCTTCGGTTTCCATTTTCAGTGCCGTCATTTCCGGCTTTATATATTCCTTTTTCATAATCTTGTTGTTTTTAGGTTGTTGTTTTATGTTTTGTCATTTCACAATCACTTTCTTCCCGCCTACGATGTATAGGCCCTTCGACGGGGTGGCTACGCGCTGCCCCTTGAGGTTGTAGTACACCTTCTCTCCCTCGGCAGCCTCGGCCTCCACGCCCTCTATGCCCGTGATTGAGCCGTCGAGGCTGAAGAACGAAATCTTGGCGGCACTCTCCGTAGGCACGCGGAGGTATGCCTTGCCTGCGGCCACGGTCTTGTTGTTGGCCAAGTAGAAGCCGGAGCCGTTGTCGCCGTTGTTGTTGAGTATGAAGTTGGTGTAGCCGCCTTTCTCGGTAGGCAGCTGGGCAATATCTTCAAGCACGCCCACGAACATATTGCCTGCCGTAGGCTCTACCGCCGTGGCAGCCACGGGGATGTCTTCGCTAACGTGGTCGCCATTGAGCGAGCGGATAAGCACGCCCTCGCCTGCGGCCACGGTATTGGTGCGGGTAAGGTTGACTGTGGTGCCAGACACCGTGGCCGTGTATGCGGCGATGTCCTGGGCGTCCGTGAAGTCGAGGGCTACAGACGGGGTGAACGTGGCAAGCCCCTTGGCGCCGGTGATGTTCACACCAATCTTTTTCGCAGGTGCAAATACTTTAATGTTATACAACAAATAATCATATCTTGGCATATCCCAAACATATTGGCCTCCATTAAGATAAGCAACAGTTCTCTCTATGGTTTGGATGTTATTGTGGTAATACTCATAAACAGCAAACTCACCATCATAAGCATCAGTAACTGTTACTGCACGACCGCCACCATTGCCATTATATAAACCATATCCAACATACCAATAGAATTTATCCAATCCTGCAAATGTCAGACCTTCAATAGTAGCAGATGAATTTCCTCCATAACGAGACACTCGAGGTGTACCACCCCAAGACGCATCACTCATTTCTCCCCAACCGTTTGCTATTATCGACTCTTCAGAAGTACCCGCTATATCAAACTCCTTCATTACAGAATAATTCACAACATCAACTGTAAAATCAGTTTTGGAATCGGCATAACCATCAGCCGATGCCGTGACAGTCAAAGTACCTGGTACTGAAAATACAAAATCCGTAGCTTTGCCAACATTAATAACATCGCCAGCTACGCTCACAAATGAGCAAGTAAAAGAAGATTCCGGATTGCCAATAACCGAGCTATTATCCGCTGTAAAACCATATTTCGGATTATAAAGCGATCCCGTTGGTGCCAGTTCCATACCAACCAAACCAACTTCGGGTGCTGCAAGTTGCAGCACTGTGCCTGCCTCAACTTCATGTGCCAACACCATAGACGCTTTCCCAGAAGAAGAAATTGATATTACACGTATTGTGGTCGTCTCTTCGATTGTGAAAGGACTAACATACTCATTTGAAGAAGAAGAAGGCACTTCACCATTAAGGGTATAGTAACTTTTAACTGAATTATCATCAATTGATGAAGCTCCAGAAACGATTTCGATTGTCCGTTGACCGTCATAAGCCCCAACAACATTAATTGAAGGTGTTGAAACAACTTCAACATTAGGATTTGGAGTAATAACTATTTGCTGAAATCCATTATTAGAACTAAGTGAAAGATCAAGATGGTTTTGGCCATCTGTTATAACATAAGTTACGCCAGATTGCAACAGATCGCCCACTGACACATTATTCTCTTCACCTTCTAATTTAGCATTATCTGACAAAAAAGCAATACCCGTTGCTGGCTCACCACCCGTTCCTGCGTTAGTTATCAAAGATACCTTGTCACCTGCATTTAAGTTCAAAATCGAAAATATTCGACCATCACCAGTTGCACGAACTCTATACGTATCATATCGATTTCGATGGAATCCAAAGCCACCATAAACAGCAAAACGACCATTGGTAGAAAATTCCAAACTAACATCACGCAAAGTGTTATAATTTTCTTTCGTGAAATCTGCAACGTAAGTAAGTTCAGACCCATTAACAGAAATACCAGAAGCTCCTCCTAAAACAAGGCCATGCCCCGTGGTGCAAGAGCTAATAAAACTTTGGAAATTGTAAGTCTCCACTTTAGATTCGTCCTGCGCAAAAAGTGTATGCGGCAGAAACAACGATACGCAAAATAGCAATACCGTAGAAAGTAAATTTCGTTTCATATTTTTTAGGTTATTGGTAAATGTGCGATGCGATGGGGTCGCGACGGCGCAAGCAGGCAATGAGGCTTGCGGACACGGCCAAGCGGCGCAGCGGACGGACGCTGCGCGGAAAATGCGGAGAAAGAAGATGTGGAAAAGGTAAATGAAGCCTAAACGGCGGCAAAAAGCTTTAGAAGGAGAGCAAATACTGTCAAGTATTTTTACCCCCCCCCACAACGTTTTCGCCTCTGCGCCAGCTACTTATGCTGACTTGCAGTTGTAGGTTTGCTTTCTCCATTTGCCGCTAAATTGAATCGGTTAGCTATTGGTTTTAGGCCACAAAGATAAACAAAAGAAATTGAAAAGAAAAAGAAAACATGGAAAATTTACTGCCAAACAGCGAAAATTGCAACATTTTTCCACAATCGACAGCAACCTGCCTACAAAAAGGCATCGACAAGGAAAGGCCGAAGCCACAGCCAGTACAGCCACACGGCTTCGGCACGCCAAAGTGTGGCAAAGCACACAACACGCAAACGGAAAGCCACACCCGATAATTGAATATATGCAACTAACGGACGGCGCGGAGGCGGACAAATTGACAGTAAGGACAAAGCGGGCTGCAAAACATACCGTCTTGCGCCGCGAAACAGGCCGTTTTGCCTTCCAAAACGGCCTGTTTTGGAAGGCAAAACGGCACAAATCGCAACACATTGAATATCAAGACGTTGAAGGTGGCGCACAAAATTAACACAGTTAACCGCGAAATGTTAACGCAAAAAGCAAAGTGGATATCCACAAAGCTGCTATTCAAACTAAACCAAAGAAAGGCCGCGCCTCACGGCGCAGCCTTCCCACTTTACCTTTTAGCTTTTACCAATGCTGCACAACTCAGTGCGCAGCCTTTTTTTTACCTTTTTACTTTTTTACCTTTTTACCTTTAAAAGTCCTTTTCGTCAAGGTTTTTCAGGAACTCAACTTCGATGATTTTAAGAGAGTATTTACCCTCTACGGCCTTGTCGTTGTTGCGGGCGTCAAGCTCCTGCACGGCTCCGAAGGCATCCTTAGTGGTGCTCTCGCCAAGAGAGCGTATTGTGATTGTGTTGGTTGCGGGTGAGTTTTTGAGAGGTATGTGTACATAGCTGAGGGCCTTGGGCGTCCATCCCTGCCAGAGGAGAGAGTCGCCTGCGTAGACGGCTATGGGGTATGTTGTGGCGCGGAAGCCCTTCATCTTGATGCAGAGGTCGTCGATGGTGGTGGTTTCGGCCAGCGTGTAGGTTATCCACGCGCCGTCCTTGGCGTTGCCGCTCTCCCACGAGGTGTTCTCGAAGGTGTCGAAACTCTGGCGCGGGTCGTTGCCGCTGCCGGCCTCTGCCGAGACAATCTGCACGCCGCGGCGCCACTGGCGGAACGACGGCTCGGCGGGAGTCTCGCCGCGGTCGAGCACGGGCTTCAGCCCGTCGGACGGGAGCCACTCCGACAGTCCGTCTGCCACCTCCACGGGGTTGGTGGAGAGGGTGATGGAGGCTTCGGGCATTCCCTCTGCCTTGGCCGTGAGGCTGACGGTGCCTGCCTTGGTGAGGGAGCGGAGCATGACGCGGTTTACGCCGCACTCAACGGGCAGCGTGTCGCACAGCACGTGGTTGTCCTTGCCCTTGGCAACGCCGCCACGCCACTCGGCGGGGCCGTCGAGGGTGAACTTTATGAGCGAGTTGTCGAGCGGGCAGCGGCGTCCCTGCTTGTCTACCACCTCCACCTGCACGAGGGCGAGGTCGGCGCCGTCGGCCTTCCAGCCCGTGGGGTTCTCTATGGCCGTGAGCTTGATGTGGTCGGCCTCGCCGGCTGTCTCAAGCGTGTAGGAGGAGAGCTGGCGCCCTTGTGCGTCCATGCCGATGGCAGTGAGCCTGGGAGCGGTGTACTTAAGGTCCTTGAACACGTAGAGGAAGCGGTACTTGTGCTCTGTGGGGGCGATGCGCTGGCCGCCCTGCTCAAGCACGAGGCTGTCGGCGTTGGACACTACGTAGACCGTGGGTATGACCTCGCCCTGGCGGTAGTTCCAGTGACCCACGATGTAGGTGCGCGGACGAAGGTCGTCCACCCATCCGTCCCACATCACCTGGTGGGCGAAGAAGCCGTCCTTAGGCACGCGCATGGGGTCTACCACTCCGCTCACGCGGTAGTTGTCGGCAGAGCGACCGTGGGTCTGTGTGTCGCTGAACACAATCTTAGCGCCGCCGGAGTTCACCTTTGTGCCGGTGCCGGGCCGCTCGAGCCAGTAGTCGTACCAGCGGGCCACAAGCTCGCGGGCAAACTCGTCGTTGTTGTGGTTGTAGGCGTCGGCGGGCGCGTTCTTGTAGAGCGGGCCGTCGCCCTCTTTGTGGAACGGGTAACTCCACGAGTTCCAGTACCAGCGCAGGGCCTCGTCGCGGCAGTACTCCATCATCCACATGGGCTTTGTGTCGCTCTTGTTGACGTAGAGCATCTCGCCGCCATATTCGGCCTCGGGGCGGTCGAGCATCTCGCGGCTGCCGATGGCGCGACCCCCGTTGGGGTCGTACTTGTCGCGTATGGCCTTCATAGAAATCATGTGCTCCTTTGAAATCTTCTGGTTGCCGCACTCGTAGAAGAGTATGCTGGGGTTGTTGCGGTTGTAGATGATGGCGTCGCGCATAAGCTCCTCGCGCTGCTCCCAGCGGCGGCCCGTAACGTCGCGCTCGGCGTCGCCGGCAGGCATGGCCTGCGGCAGGCCCACGCGGTCGCACGACTCGATGTCCTGCTTCCATGGCGTTACGTGCATCCAGCGCACGATGCTGCCGCCGCTCTTCACCATCAGGTCGTTGGAATAGTCGCTAAGCCAGGCCGGCACGCTCATTCCCACGCCGGGCCACTCGTTGCTGGTGCGCTGGGCGTAGCCGTGGAGCATGAGCACGCGGTCGTTGAGGTAGACCATGCCGTTGCGGAACTCGGTCTTGCGGAAGCCGGTGGTGGTGGTGACGGAATCGCCGCCCACGGTGGTGACGACGTTGTAGAGGTAGCCGTAGCCCCAGCTCCAGAAGTGGAGCCCGTAGGCGCGGCACTGCGCCTTGAGTATGGCCGAAGAATGGGCGGGGATGGTGACCTCCTGGCCGGCGAAGCCGCACACGGCCTTGCCGTCAAGCTCGTTGAGGGCGACGGAGAGGCGGCGCGTGACGGGCTGGTCGGTCTCGTTCCTTACCTCGCTCTCGACGCAGATGGTGGCCTGGCGGCCGGAAATGTCGAAGTCCTTGGCGTAGACGTACACGCCGGTGGTCTTCAGGTTGCTGTACAGCGGCAGGGTCTGGTAGACGTCGCCCATCACGTGCAGGCGCACGTTCTTCACGAGCCCGCCATAGTTGGAGTTGAAGTTGTTGTTGTTCCACTGGAAGGTTGAGTTGGTGGCCTTCTCGTGGTAGCGCCAGTCGTTGTCGGTGCGCACTTCAATCTCGTTCTTGCCCTGTTTTACGTAGGGCGTGAGGTCGAAGCCGAAGGCCATGACGCCGTTTTCGTGCAGGCCGACGCGCTGGCCGTTGACAAACACTTCGGCGGCCTGGCGCGCACCCTCAAACTCTATGAAAACGCGCTTGCCCTCGGCACTCTCGGGCAGGCGGAAGGTCTTGCGGTACCATATCACGGAGTCGCTCATCTGGTTGATGTAGACCTTGAAAGCCTCGTCTTCGTTCCACGCACGCGGCAGCGTGACGGATTGCTTGGACTTCTCTATCCTCCAGTCGGAGTTGAAGTTGTAGGTGTCGCGCGCGGCGGCGTTCAACGCCACTGCAACGCCCCCGGCAAGAAGAAGGGTTCTTAAAGATACAGTCATATTTGGTTTCGTTGTTGATGGTTCTTAGCTTGGAATCCGCTTGCCCCGAAAGCCGCCGCCGCACAACAATGTAACGTGCAAAAAAGCGGGGACACCGCGGCTGCGGCACACGGCCGCAACGGCACGACGGCCAGGTACCGCACTCGCGCAACTTTTCAGCTGCAAAAGTACAACAAAGCCCAAACACGGCAAGTGGATTTTGCGACAAAAGCTATGCAACCGTTTGCACGGGCCGCAACGCCAGCAAGGCGCAAGAGCGGCAGGATGGGGGCGGCTTGGGGCACAAACGACGCGGCTGACAAAAGCAAAAAGCCCTTTGCCACCGCAGCGCTTGCGGCAGCAAAGGGTTTTTGGAAACACGATAGCCTTTATAGGCTACGAGATGGTTACTTAACGACTACTTTCTTGACGGAGCCGTCGGAGTACTTGATGATGTTGAGACCCTTGGTGGGGGCGTCGAGGCGCACACCGTTGACACCATAGCGAGCCACCTCGGTTGCCCCCTCGCCGGATGCCTCAGCGTCGCTGATGCCGGTGGTGTCGGGTTCTGGGCCGCTGCCCAGGGCTACTTGGTCGGCGTTGACAATCGTCCCGTTATTGCGGTTGATGAGCAGCACGGCCATCTTGAGCGCCTCCTTGTTCTGGATGTTCTCAAGCCCGGAGATGTCGAACGTGCGGCTGTAGATCTGCTCTTGTCCAGCAATCACCATGGAAGGCACACTGCCATCGACTCCAGTTGTGCCGTCCCAAATGTTCAGGATTACGTCGTCGTGGACCATCTCCACAATCGGGCTTAAGTCTATCCAGCCCTGCATGTCGGCGTTTTTGAACGGGTCGAGCAAGGTGAACGGAGTGCCTGTCTCCTGCTCATACAGGTCGGCGAACTGCTGCGAGTAGTAGTTGGTCTGGAGCCAGCTTTCGGCAGAGCCGCGCTGCCCGTCCTCTGTCAAGACGAAGGCCAGGCCATAGTCTGACGAAATGCGGCTGATGCCGAACTGGGTAGCCACTTCAACGGCAATAGAGTTCTTAGACAGGTTGATGTAGTAGGCGTCGAGCGTTACGCTTGCCTCGGCGGGATAGAGCGAGTCAACAAGGTTGACAGACTCCGTTGCGCCATAGAGCATGTGTATGTTGCCTTCGCCGTCGACGGTGTAGGGATATGTCACGCCGCAATAGGCGTCACCAACCATCACACGGTTGAACACAGCCTGGTTAAGCTGGAAGCCGAATGCGTCGGCCACTGTGCCATAGGATTCGCTCTGCATGGGGTCGTCAAGCACAGTCTGGCCATCTGCCGCATACACGCCGAAATGGCCGACGAGAGGTATCACGCTGCTGCCAAGTTCGGCCTTCATGCGGTCGATGCCTACATAGTTTGAAGGCGCCATGCCATCCTGCGTGCTCGAAAGCACCTCCACAACGGCCTTGCGGGGTATGCGCTCTTCGAGCGCGAAAATAGAGCCTTCGCCAGAAGAGTAGCTCGAAGTGTTGGCCATGCCGTTCACCTCGGTTATGTTCACGCTTACATAGTTTTCGTTTGCCTGGCTGGGGATAACAGGGAAACTAATTGCTGTGGAGTTCTGGGCAGGCAGCGGGTCGGCGAACGTGTAGGTCTGCGGCTCTGAAACTTCGCCGTTCACGTCAACCGTATAGGTGAACTCGTTGACGGGGTCGAATCCGTTGTTCATAATCGGGAACGAGAGAAGCCCCTGCTGGCCCACGATGCCGGTGTTTTCGATGGCCGACCCAACGGCAATGTCGTGTGACTCAAGCCCGGTGACGTCGCAGTGGACGGCCAAGGTGAGGTTGCCGTAGCCTTGGCCGTAAAGCTGACCCCAACCGGTGTATTGGCCTGACGACATATAGAAAAAACCGCCGCTGGCTTGGTCGGTGCCCATGGTCAGGAAGGCAAGGTCGTCATCTTTGACATCACCGGTGAATGTAAAGGTATAACCTACGAAGCAACCGTCTTGGGGAATCACGTAAGGCTCTGGCAAGGCAAGCTTGTCTTCAAAGATGTTAATTGTAGACCCTTCGGCTGTGCAACCCTGGATTTGGGTGGTGTCGACGGCAAAATAGTAGTCGGCGGCCTCGGGGGTTGTGGGGATGATGTAGTTGCCTTCATCGTCATACTCAACGCCTGCAAACCAAATTTTCAAATCGCTCATGCACTCCTTCGTGCCGAAAAGTGCCGAAATTGAGTCGATGGTGGCCCCGGCGTAGCCGTAGGGCACGAGTATGCACAAGTGGTACAGCGTTGTCTCATTGAGGTTTAACGGATAGAGCGACGAGCCGTTGCGATAGCTAAACCACAACGTCTTGCTGTCCTGGCGCGCTGCCTTGTCAAGCGAAAGTACGCCAGCCGCATCAGCCTTTTGAGGTGCGACCCACATCATATTCCTGACCTGCTCAGAAGCGAGCTTCGACTTTACGCTGCGCTGTTGGCCAAAGGCTTGCGGGGATGCGGTCTTGGAGAGCAAACGGCCATTGCCCATGCCGATGCCCTGGGCACTGGCCACGCCAGAGAGAGCCAAGGCAAGTGCCCCAAAAAGTAATTTTTTAAACATGACTGTAATTGTTTTTGTGATTCTAATGTTGTTGTTAATATCTATATGTCCGAGCAAACGTACTCCACGTCACATCATTCACCGTCGGCTTCGCCAGCGTCTATGGCAGGCAACAGAGCCGCCCTGGCGACATTGGCCACGCCGGAGGCATCGTCGACAAAGGCCACGACGGCCATCTTCTCGGGACGCCAATGGCCCTCGAGCGTGACGGAGGCCGTATATATGGGCTGCACCTCGTCGGCTGGCATGATGGAGACTTGCTCGCCTGCCATGGGAGTGGCCGAAGCGCGGAAGATGCTGTTGAACACATGGCTATAGTCGTAGCCTCCTCCGGAAAGGCGCTGCATGGTGACGATGCTGTCTTCTGTAAGCCAGACATGCACATTGCCATAGTATGCACCCTGGCCCGAGGTGCGCCCAAGGACATCGACGGTGAGCTGGCGGCTCTCGGAATCGTAATCTGTACGGAGAGAAAGGCCTACGCTAACATCGCGGCTGAGGCTGTTTATTATCGTTGTGAGCCACTGCGGCTGGCTCACGACGCCGCTGCGGCGGTCGATAACAGCATTCGGCTCGCTCGAAAGGCCGTAGTGGCTATAAAGCTGTTCGCCGAAATCGGTAGCCAAGCCTTCAACTCCCAAGGCCTGCCCCAAGGCTTGGTTTATGGCGAGCATATTGTCAACACCGGCATGGATGGAGACCACGACAATGCGCTCCGGGCCACCGTTGGCTTCCTGCATTGCCTCAAGAGCCTCGGAGGCGGCAGGGCAGTTGACGCACAACTGGCCGGAAAACTCCTCGACAAGCACCGCACGGCGGATTGGAACCACACCACCTGTCGTATCGGCACCGGCTGTGTCGACAGGCGTAACTGCGATATAACGCTCGCCCTCGCCTATCTGGTCGCACGAAACGAAAACGGCGACAAATGCGACAAAGAGCAGGGAAAACGCGCATTTATAACTAAGAAAAGATTTCATCGCTGCAATCAGAAGTTAAAGTTGTAAGAGACAGTGGCGCCCTTGCTGGCGGGCACCCATCGGCACACGCCACCGGAACAGTTGAAGCCGGCGCGGGTGCGGGCATAGCCCACCTGAAGGCGGTGGGCACCCATGGCGAATGTCACCGAGCCGTTGTAATAATGAATCTCATCCCCTATGCTATATTCATCGGAAACGGTGAACATGAGGTAAGGGAGCAACGAGAGTTCGAGCAAGCCGTACACACAGTCACAGTCGCCCTCCTCGTTGTTCACGCCCGAAGTGAGGTCGAGATATTGTGCCTCGGCACGGAGCGTGACCTTATTGTTGAACTGATACTTGCCTTCAGCCACATAGATGTTGCTGTGGAGCATCCCGCCATGGCCCTCAACGGCAGTCTTGTTGTAGAACTGGTTCATGTACATGAGGTTGAGCTTGAAGGCTTTCGTGAACTTCTTCTCCAACTGCACGTTGAAATCCTGGTAGTACTTAGAGTCGCCCCACCTCCAGAAAGCCGAGCCATAGCCGTCTGTCCCGAAGTAATAGCCGTTAAGCCCTTGCAGTACACCGTCGGCAGTGCGGACATTCTGCGCGATAGAATGCACGTATGAGAAGTTTGCCTTTACCTTTGTTCCGTACTTGCCGCCAAGCGGAGTGTGGCGCTTGAAGTTGTAAGCCACCTCAGCCTGGTAAGCCCACTCGCCATCGGGATTGGTCGCGTAAGGATAACGCGAAGCCAGGGCGTATGTATGCTCCATAGTGAACGCGGGCAAATGGTTGATGTATGACGAGTTCTCCGACATTGAAGGCAGCGTGCGGCGGCTGCGGAAAGCCATGTTGTCGCTGCGCTTGGCCTGCAAGAGCACACTCATGCCGCGCTTGGAGTAGCTTGCAGAAAGCATCGCAACGTAGCCCTTGCGGTAGATGTAGTCGTTGCCTTGCGAAGGGTCCTGCGACTTCTGGGCGTATTCGGCCAAAACGTTCCAATTGCCGGTCTGCAGCCGCAGGCGCACGTCGAACGCCTGCACATTCTCCGGGAAGTTGAGCCGCTTGGTGCCGTCGTAGCTTGCAATAAGTTCCTCGTCGCCCTCATGCTTGTTGACGAACGACGCGCCGAGCGTGAGGTATGTGTTTTTTTCGCCCAAGCTTTTTATCCACTGCTCGATGTTGAACTCAACGTCTGCACCAGTTATCCACGAGTCGTTCCAATCCCAATAACGGCGCTGCCTGCCCGTGAGGGCCTTTAGCGTAACGCCGTTGAATGGCTTTGCTATGATGCGTGCACCCTGCAAGGAGTTGTCTATGCCAAGGCTGCGCTCCTCGTATGTGCGGAGGATGAAGCCGGAACCGAACTGCTCGTAAAAGCTGCCGAGCGTCATCTCGAACTTGTCCCAATGGCCGCGCACGTAGAAGAAAGGCACGCCATAGCCCTTGTAGTCCGGCTCGAAGCCTGGCAGCGGGTGCTCGAGATACTCAAAACGCGCCCCCGCATCGCCGTGCTTGCTGGTCACGTTGACCTCGGCAAAAGAGTTTGTAAGGGCAGCCTCGGGATAGTCCTCGGCACCGATGGTGGCATCGGCCTGCGGAAAGAGGATGTCGCTCTGTATGCTTCCGGTCACGTTGACAACATCGTCGTCCTCCTTCACCTCCTGCGCTAAGGCAGGGAGGGAAGAAATGGAGAGGACAGACGCGGCGAGAATTAAGCTTACCTTTTTCAAAGCTATCGACTTTAGACGTTACTTAATCAGTTCGCGAACTTTCTCAATCAGCTCATTCTCGGCACCGTCGGTATAGCCGTTGTGCTTGTAGACGATGTTACCCTGCCCGTCAACGATGAGCACGTATGGAATCATCTGTATGCCAAGGGCGCGCTTGAAGTCGCTATTGGGGTCGAGCAACACGTCATACTCCCAGCCGTTGCTGTCGACGAGGGGCTTCACCTTGTTGATGTTCTGCGCCTGGTCAATGCTCACGGCAATGAGCTTCACGCCCGTCTCGTCCTGCCAGTCGGGATATACCTCGCTGATGGCGGACAGCTCGCGGTTGCACGGCTTGCACCACGTGGCGAAAAAAGAAATGATGAACGGCTTCCCGTCGTTGGAAAGCTGGTCGGTCTGCACCGTCTTGCCGTTGATGTCTTTTAGCGTCACGGCAGGAAGCTTTTGCGCCTGAGCCAATCCCGCAATGGCGAGGAAGGCCGCTATGAACAAAAATTTTAAACTCTTCATGACTGTAAATATTAAAGGGTTAATTGTGTCCGCGCCTACAATTTAGACGCGGACACTCTTAATAAGTTTAATGTAATCCGAGCTTACAAGTTTGGCTCACGCTGCAAATAAGGATTGCACATCAGCAAGACCCTACCCTCGTCGGAGGCTTCGGCCATGTCTGTGCTGCTATATGCGTTAAGCCAGAAGCCGCTGATGTCGAACACGCCATAGTCCTGGCCGATGAACACTGTGCCGCCGAAAGCGCACGTCGTGCCTTCATCTCCATCATAGCTCAACGTTCCTGTCGAATAGTAGCCAGTAGCGATGCCAGACCAGAATGTTATGCCTTCGCGACTTGTCGTGAGGAATGACAAGAACACTTGGTTGCGCCCGCTCCTCCCGATGTGCTGGCCACACTCCACGGATATCTCCAAAGTTTCCTCGTCAATGGTGATTGGAATCGTGTAGTTGAAGGCCGTGACGCGGAGCTGTTCCTTAGAAAGCTCAACATCAAAGCTTGTAAGCTGGCCGTCTGGGGCACCGTTGTTAAAATACAACTTGTAAGAGCCGGCGATGTCGCGGTCGAAGTCGGCCTGGACTACCCTTATGGAATCCTTCTCGGATCCGGACAGGTATGCCACATAGCCATCGCGCATATGGCCCGTCGCGTTCTCCGATATGTCCAAACAGAGCGAATCGCCCTCCAGGCTGGCCGTAAGCCAGTCAGGAGCAGAAAGCAGCTCTACGCCCAGATAGCTCCAAAGCGCACTTTTGACAGCCGTCGCATCGTCGCCGACGGAAATCACGTCCCGCTCGACATTCACGATATTGCCCTCTTGGGTAATGGACACGGACATTGTGCTGTTTGAATTGCGCAGCTCTATGGTAGCCGAACGGCCAGAACAGGTAGGGTTGGGGTCAACGTAGACAATCACTATCGAGTCGCCCTGAACCTCCGGCCGGCACCACGAGGCCGTGGTGGATGCAGTAACCGGGCCACCGGCCGATGTGTAGGTTATGTAGCCCCAGTCGTTGCCGTCGGCCATAAGGAACAGGTCAGACCTCTCTATTGTGATGGTGTTCTCAGTTGCGTATGGATTGGTTGTCTCGTCGTCACAGGCGACAAACGAAAGCATCCCACACGCAAGCAACATCATGCTTAGTAATTTCTTCATTTCTTAATGATTTAATTGATTTTGACCATTGACGTAACATAGTTAAGCACCATCTGCCTGCCGAAGAAGAGGTAGGGCCCACTTAAAATCTGGCCCAAGCTGCCTGCCGCGCCTGGCTCCAACCGCCAGAGGCACCATGTGTCGGTAATAAAGTTCATGTTGTAGACATCGGAGAAATACTCGTTGGTAGTCCAAGTGAGTTCGATGTTCTCCCTGTCGCCGTTCCACGTTGTCAGCATTCCGGTTTCCGTGGTGCTAAGCAAAAGGTTGCCGCCCGCCGCAAGGCTGGTCGCCACCACCCAAACCTCGTTACCATCGTCGTCGTTGCACACCTTCTGTGAGTTCCACGTAAGGCACCCACGACCGCGGTCATAACCGAGCGCGATAGTATAGTTGTCGTTTACGCCAGACATGATGAACGACCTCTCATAGACATCTTGCTCGATGGTCACCTGTGCAGAATCGTCGACGTAGATGTCGTTTTCGTTTCTCTGGAAGTGCAGCCAGTAAGTGCCGAGGAGTTCCTCATAGTCAAGGTAGTCGGCCGGCATCTTGCCGTTCATGGAAAATCCGCTTGCAGCAGCGTCAACGGAAGTGAAGAGATAGTTGTTCGCCTCATACTTGAACTCAGAAACGCTCCTGCCGGCAAACGTGACGGGAGTGTACAAGCGCAAGCCTTCGTCAGTGTACACAAAACGGCGCTGCTCGGAGAACGTGGTATCGGCAGAATATGAGAAGGTTACAATCTTAGTATTGTAATCGAACGCGGCTTGAACGGAATCAGCCCCGACAGCCCCGACAGCAGTGGCCACATAGATGCTGTCTTCCATAAGTTCCACGTCGTCGAGATATTCGAGCATCGGCTTATCTAGCGGGTGCAAGTAGGCGTAATTGCCAATCCTCTTGCCCTTAAGCACGACAAGCTCCGGCGTTGCGCTCTGGACTACAAACTCGAAGTCGGCGTTCTGTCCTTCGTAGTTGCCCGAACCAGGCGTTGCGAGAGAGTGAAGCACCTCGTTATAGGTATCGAACGTAAGGACAGGGCCTTGGTCGGTGGTCATCTTGTAATAAGATGTGGTTTCCTCCGGGATAAGTTCGGACGCAGCCGTACATGTCAGCGAGTCGAACTTGACAGTCATCACTATGCCGCCGTGGGCTTGGTTGTTGCCATAGTAATAGTCGAAAGACCATCCGTATGGCGCACTGCGAAGCACTGACTTCACCTCGTCCAGGTTTTGCTGGAGGCGACTGGACGACGACTCGTCGAACACCTCGTCCTCGTCAGTCTGGCAGGACGTGAAGGCGAGCACGGGCAACGCCAATGCAAAAGACAATATTATATTCTTAACTTTCATGATTTCCTTTATTTAATGTTTAGTCAACCGAAACGTCCGCCAAGTCAATCTTGCCGTCAATAATATCCTGCTCACGGCGGAGCACAGTATTACGCAGGCGGTCGAGGTCAATGCCGAAGTTGTCCACCATATAGGTGCGCACAATGTCAAGCTTTGACTCAAGCAAGTCGCGCGCAGTCGTGCCGCCATCGTAAACAGAATCGGCGGCCTCTTCCATATAAACCTCCCATTGCTCTGGAGTGCTCGTCACGTATGTGGAAAGCATCTCGGCGAAGTCTTCCTCGTCCGACTGCTGGGCATACGCAGAGATGAATCCGCGCTTGAGATAGCCTTCTGTCCATGGATAGTCCGTCCAGCTGTCTGCCACGTAACCCGTGCCGGTAATCAGTTGGTATGACGCGGGATACTCCACTGTCTGGTTGAGGATGTGGGTGAACTCGTGGTGGATGGTCTTAAGGTAGAAGTAGTTGAGCAAGTCCAAATTCTTGGTATACTCGTCCATGTAGTTGAGTCCCATGAGGAAGATTTTCTTGCCACCTTCGGCCGTACCCAGCTCAAAGCTGCCGTTGTTGCGCCAATGCCACTCCCCCTCGAAGAAGAACATCTTGGGGAAGTACTGCCTGGTGAAGTCGATACCGGCCACCTCGTCGTATGCCTCCACACAGCTATATTTCACGATGTGGGCCATGGCCACGGCGTCGTCGTAGTTAGCTGGCACGGTGAAGAACGAGCCTTCTGTCTCGTTGTACTCGTAGCGGTACTTTATCTCTATGTTGTAAGGCTGGAGATAGTTCACCTCCAACCAATAGTCGAGCGGCGTTTTCTCGACCAAGTCGGCTGTAATTACGCTTTGGGGGTCGAGGCAATTATCATCGCACGCAGTCAATGAAAAAGCGACACCTACCAAAGCAGCAGCGAAATATATTTTTCTTTTCATCGTTTCGTGAGTTTAAATTGTTTCACAATCGCTTTAGTGCTTCATCACCTTGGATTTGGCTGGTAGCCGGCGGTGATTACTTCCTGCGGCAGCTGCAGTGCGCGCCGCCTGTCGCCAGGCAAGAGCGAATCAGTTAATTCCTCTGGGCGGCCAGAGGCATTGAACTTCCTGCGGTAGACAGTTATGCCGTAGCGCTTGATGTCGAACCAGCGGTAACCCTCATAGAGGGTTTCTATCCTCTTGAACTGAAGCAAGCACTGAAGCATGCTTTCTTTAGTTCCGCCCTCTTCACCAATTTCGAACACAGGGTCAAGGTGCTTCTTTTGGGTCGGCTCGAATGGTGTGTAATATTTCATCGCACGATAATACGACGTGATGTTTTCTGGCGTGAGAGTCATCTTGGAGTTTGTCCAATTCTGCATCCAAAGCGTCAGATCCTCGCAAGCTCCGGTGTAGTTGTCCTGCATGATGCGAGCCTCGGCGCGTTCGAGCAGCGTCAGGTCGGTTTTGAACGCTGGGTAGACAATCATGGCGAGGAACGACGTGTGGTCTTCGTTCTGCCAGTAGAAGAAGTTGTTCAGCTTAGGTGCAGACACACGGTTGAAGTAACTGCCCGAATAGACGAGGATGCCCGTAGGATACAAGCGCTGCAAGGTGTACGCCCCCCAAATATTGCTGGACATTATGTCCTCCGTGTCGGCAAGGTAGCGGCTGTGCGAATACTTTGTGTTTCCCATTGGGAAAGGATAGCCCACCCACAAGCCTGCCTGCGAGGTGGCCGTCATGAGCAGCAGGTTAGAGTTTGCGTCCTCGTCTACGTAGAGGTTAGTCCATGCCTCGTTGTAATCACCGGGGGCAGTATTAGAAACCTCATCCCAATTGCGCAACATCGTGGTAGGGCTGGTGCCCAGGGCCAGCGTCGCATAATCCTCGGCCAAATCCCACTTTTGGTAGTCAAGATAGAAGTGGGCAGCGAAGGCATACGCCGCCGCGCGATTGAAGTGATACTTCGGCACGGTCAGGTGCGAGTCGCCCACATATACCAATGCCTGCTGTATGTCGTCATGGATGTGGCCGTAATACTCCTCGAGCGAGCAACGCTCATACTCGGGATTTACCGTGGTTTCGGAAGACGTCATGTAAGTAAGGCCAAGCTCAGACGATGCCGTCTCCGGGTCGTATGGCATACAGAACGTGTAGGCCAACATATAGTGGCTGTAGGCGCGGCACAGCAACGCCTCTGCCATAGCCTCACGCAGGGTCTCAGTATTTGCTCCGCCAATGCGCTGGATGCCATTAAGAGCCTCGTTTGCGGCAGCAATGGCGTTATAGTAGCCCTGCCAGACGAAATACGGGCCGTCGTTACTGGACTCTGTGATATCCTGCCAAGCATAGAGCTGGTCATAGAAACGCGACGTATAGTTGCTGTAGTTGTCGCCAAGGTCATCGATGTTGTCCGACACGCACTCCACCATGACGATGGGAGCTGCGGAGGAATATGCCGAGGTGAGCAGCTTCACCACCTTGTCCTCGGTATCAATAGTCGTGCGGTTATCTGGCATTTCGCTAAGATAGTCTTCGCAAGAAGAAAGCGAAGCGCAGGCGAGTGCTGCCACACCCAAAGAATATACTATGCTATGTATTTTCATTTTTCTGTTCGTTTTGCTTTTTAGATGCCGACTTTCAGTGTTAATGTAAACTGCTTTGACAAAGGCATGGCCACGCCGCCGGTGTTGAAGAACTCGGGATCCTGGCCGTTGAGCTTGCTGTCAGCGTAGAGAAGGAAGAGGTTGGTTCCTTGAAGCTTGAGCGAAAGCGAGTTGACGCCGAGAGGCTCGATGAGAGTCCTCGGGAAGTCATACGACAACGAGATTTCTTTCATGCGGATGAAGTCGCCCTTGGCTATGCGCTCAGTCGAATAGTTGTAGGCACTGTATGCCGTGACGAGGTAAGAGTCGTTGTAATTCTGCATCTTGCTCGATATCACGGGTACCGTAGTATACCTCTCATCACCCGGCTTTGTCCAGCGGTTGTTGAACTCCTTTGGCGTTGCTATGAGGTCGTCATACTGGTTTGAGAAAATCGGGTCGAGGCGAATCACGTTGCCGAACGAGTATGTTATGAACACGTTGAGCGTGAAGTCCTTATATTTAAAGATGTTACCAAAGCTTCCCAAGTGGGTTGGGTCTGCGCTGCCTTCATACTTCAGGAAACCGAGCTTATCGGTGTTGCCCTGTTGGAAGTTGATGTCAGACACGGTCACCTCGCCATCCTCGTTGAGGAAAGTGGGCAGTCCGTCTTCGTTAAGCCCCATGAACGGGATTGAGAATATTGCATTCACAGGATAGCCTTCGAGGGCGTAGCCAGTACCGGAAACGAGCTGATAAACAGGCGAATAGCTGTCGAGATCGGTAATCTCGTTAGTCGAATGGCTGTAGATGAAGCTCGTTGTCCACGAAAAGTCGTCGCTCTTGATGTTAGTCGTAGAGAGCGAAAGTTCCACGCCGCGCGACTTCATCGATGCCACGTTACCAAACTTCTGCACTTCGCCACCAATACCCATCGTGTTGACAAGTCCGATAAGGTCGTAGTTGCGGCGGCTGTAGGCATCAAGGGTGAAGTTGATGCGATTGTTGAGGAAGCCCAAGTCTATACCGAAGTTGAACTCATGCTTCTTTTCGTATGTCAGGTCTTCGTTGGCCAACTGGTCTATGTAGAGTGCGCTTTCCTGTACGCTTGCAAAGGGGCGCCATGGGTTTGCTGCCAAAATTATGACATCGGAGTTGGTGATGCTTGCCGGGCCGCGGTCGGCGGTCAGCGAGTAAGACAGGCGCAGGGCCAAGTGCGACATGGCAGGCTGCAGGGCCTTGAAGAACTTCTCCTCATGCACGTTCCATGCGCCGGAAACGTTCCAAGTGGGCAGCCAACGCGCCTTGCGGCTCTTGCCGAGGCGGTTCGTACCTTCATAGCGGATAGTTCCGTTGATTGTGTAACGTCCTTTGTATGAATAAGTTCCGTTGGCGAAGAAGGCTGCGCTGCGCTCATGCGTGTTGCTGAGCGTGTAGTAGTCCTCGCCCTCTTCGAGGCTCTTCTTGAACACCTCGTATGCCCACGACGGGGTTTCGCCAAGCTCATACTGCATACCCCAGCCGCGGAACCATGTGTTGTGGCGCTCAACACTGTTAAGCTCCATACCACCGTAGAAGTTCACGATGTGGGTGTCCTGGCCGAACACGTCGTTATACTGCGCCGTTGCACGGAAGTCGTAGCCGAACATACGGTCGTCGGTGCGGTTGAATATACCGCCGTTAGGCAGCACAGTAACCGGCAGGGCGTATATGTCGTCAGGGTCGGTGTAAAGGTAATAGTTGCTGTTGCGTATAGTGGAGTTACCCATCGCGCGATAGGCCATGGCCTGGTTAGACTCGTCCTTGATGTTGTGCTCCTGTGTAGCCGAGCTGTACTTAACGGCACCGAGGGCAGTAAGTTCAACCTTGGTTATTGGCTTGTAGGTAAGCTTAGCCTGCATACGGAAGTCAAACACGTTCAGGTCTATGTAGTTGTTTTCAAGCTCGTGCTTGATGTTGAACGGCGCGTAGTTGCGCGTATAGTACTCGTTGGGGTCGAGTGTGCGCGACGTATTCAGTGCGTAAGAATACGGGTTAATATCGAACGCGCGTGTCACCTCGCCGGTGGTCGCGTCGATTTGCGAGCTGATCGTACCCGGAGCCTCCTGCTTGCGGTAGGAGGCGTTTCCGATGACACCCATCGTCACTTTCTTCGAAATGTTGTGGTTTACATTGAAGTTTGCCGTGTAGCGTTCCACCTGGCTCTTGAGCGACCATCCCGGATCGTACATTGCGCTCACCGAGGCGTAGTAGTTGCCCTTGTCCGTACCGCCAGACATACTTACGGAGTGGGTGTGCTGTATCGAGTTGGAAAACAGCTCCTTAAACCAGTCGGTGTTGCGGTACTCGGCTGCACGCAGGTAGGCTGCGCGTGCCTCTGGCGTATTGGTCAAGCCAAACTGGCCTGTCACAGGGTTGTAGGTGTTTATCAACTCGTACATCTTTCCATACACACCACTGTTCTGTGCGTTGGCCGTCTCGGCGTAGTTGAGCCACCCTTTCTGCTGCAACTCCTGGTAGACACCCATCTGGTCTTGGGAGTTCATGATGTTGAACGTAGAGTATTTAGGAACGAGGCGCATGGTGTACTCGCCGTTGTAGCTGATATGCGCCTGCCCGGTCTTACCCTTCTTCGTGGTCACGACAATCACGCCCGCCATCGCGCGCGCGCCATATATAGATGTGGCGGAGCCGTCCTTAAGAATCTGGAAGCTCTCGATATCGTCGGAGTTTAGTCCTGCTATGGCCGAGCTGATAAGGGTGTTGGCATCGCCGGAAGAGAGCTGGTCGGTGCTGACGTCGGTAATATCCTCCATTATCACGCCGTCAACCACCCAAAGGGGGCTTGAGTTGCCGTAGATGGAGGTTGCACCGCGGACGCGAATCTTAGGAGCCGTACCAAACGTTCCCGAAACGTTCTGCACAGACACGCCGGCAGCGCGACCCTCAAGCGAGCGGCTTATGTCGGCCATACCCGAAATCTTAGTGTCCTCGGCATCGATTTTCGTCGTAGCACCGGTGAAGAGGCGCTTGTCGGTCTTCTGCATACCGGTAACCACCACTTCGTCTACGACGTGTGCCGAACTTTGAAGCGTTACCTTCATCCCAGGCTTGGCGGTGACGGTCTGCGACTTCATTCCGACATAACTAATCGTAAGTTTCTTGCCGGCAGGCACGTTCAGCGTGAACTGGCCGTCAATGTTAGTCGTCGTGCCGGTCTTCGTACCCTCGACCATGACAGTCGCGCCAATGACCGGCAGCCCGTCTTCCTGAGATATTACGGTACCTGTAACTTTTGTTTGGCCGAATGCCAGCCCTACGCAAAGGAACAGGCACGCCAAAAGCATAGTCAGTCTTTTTTCCATAAATACTCTCTTCTTTACAAAATTAAGATTATAATATTACATCGTGCAAAATTAAACAAAAATATCCAACCTACCATACATTCAACAAAAAAAATCTAATTTTTAACTTAATGAATTATCCTATGGAGTATTTTTTACACCAAAAGTGTGGCAAAATGAAAAGCAATGCCGCGCGAAACATTACAGATTGAAAACTTTACAATGTCTGTTTTTTGCATAAATATGTTTTGTAAGCATCAACTGTTGAATGTTTTCAGCATATAAATGCACCAAAGATACCCTGTACACAGAAAGTTTAAGACACGTGCGAAGTGGAAAACAGTCAGAGCCACATTTGGCAATCGGCATTACACGGATGGCTACACAATGACGGCGCAGTGGCTACCAATGGCGTGAAAAGCGCAACGGCAACTCGCTGCAAAATCCCAATGTGCAGCTAGGAGCAAAAAACGAAGGATGCGTTACACCTGCAAAGAAACAGCGCAACGCAGCAGTCGCAAAAGGCTAAATTCCGCGAAACAGGCGTGGCCTGTGGTAAAACAAGCACAAGAATACACGTTAAAATTAGTAAATAGTGTTAAAATCCACTTAACCAACGGCTCTGAGAATCGCGTATTTGCGACCAACGGGTCGTTCGCCCGCAAATAACGCAAAATCAGGGCTATTTAGCAACGCACTGAAAACCAACGTCTTAAATAAAAAGTTATGCAAATTTTGCATAACTTTTGCATTGAACGAAAATCAGCAAAAACCCTGAAGCCGCACGAAACAGGGCAAAACGCAGTGGTATTTGAGAAAAGACCTACAAAAATTGGCACGCGATTGAGTTGCCGGACAGAGCGGTATCGCATTATAAAACGCGCCATATCGCATCGCGAAACGGCACGTTTTGCAATGCGATATGGCGCGTTTTGGAAACCTAAACGGTTCCCTGTCGAAACAAGCGCGAAGCCGGAAGGTTTCACGAACCTGTTTCGATGTTCCACGAAATGTTAAACGCCCGCTGGCGCCGCCGTCATTTTACCTGTATGACGAGATACTTGCTCGTGCTCCAGAACTGCTGCGGGTTGGTGATGCGCAGCACATACTGCTTGTTGGCGTCGCGCTGCAAGGTGTAGCTTGAAGCCGGGTGGACGGTGAGCATCTTGGCCGAACGCGAGTAGAGCTTTATCTCCTTGGTCACGCGGATGTCTATCTTCGTGAAGTAGCTGCGGTTGAAGTTGCCCTGCAGCACCTTGCCGCCGTCGTAGATGCGCTGCTCCTTAAGCTCGTCTTTCGTGCCGAACACATACCACGCAGTGTGCAGCTGCTGGTCTTGGTCGTTAATCTTCTGCGTCTTGCGGTTGCCCTCCTCCGTGAGGTTGTCCACGTTGGTGTTAAGGTTGGCAATCTTCTCGTCCAAGTCCATGATGTGTATGTCCTTGGCGTCAAGCTCTTCGCGCAGTTGCTGCAGCTGCTTGTCCTTCTCCTCCATCTGCTTCGTCAGGTTCTCGATGGTGCGCTGCAGCTGGTCGCCCTTTATCGAGCCTTCGCGCAACTGGCGTTGCAGCTTTGCAATAAGCTCGCGGTTCTGCTTCATCGTAGACTGTATGAACTGCAGGTTTTCGCGTATGCGCTGCTCGCGGTTGGCCCCTTCGCCGTCGCGGGCGAGGCTAAGGCGGTTTTCGGCCTCGTTAATTTCGCGGAAGCCCTCCTCTATTTCGTTCATGGTAGACATGAGATCGTTAATCTCCGTGTCCTTCTGCTCAATCACGCGGTTGAGCGAATCGCGCAGCTGCGCCCCTGCAAGGTCGGCGTCGGACTTCCCCTGCTTGCAGGCCACGAAGGCCAACGCGCACACCACGGCAAACAATAGTTTCTTCATATTCATTCGATTTTAGTTTTGTTTTCTTTCTCGTCGCGCCCAGCCACTATCACCACAATCTCGCCGCGAGGCTCGCTCTCGGCAAAATGTGCCTGCAGCTCGGCCAGCGTTCCCCTCACGCTCTCCTCGTGCAGCTTCGAAATCTCGCGGCACACGCAGGCCGCCCGCTCCGGGCCGAAGACCGCAGCAAACTGCTCCAGCGTCTTGCGCAGGCGGTATGGCGACTCGTAGAACACCATCGTGCGCTCCTCGGAGGCCAATGCGTTGAGCCTCGACTGCCGGCCCTTCTTCATCGGGAGGAATCCCTCGAAGGCAAAGCGGTCGCAGGGCAGGCCGCTCGCAACCAGCGCAGGCACAAAGGCCGTAGGCCCGGGCAGGCACTGCACATCAACCCCGGCACGCACTGCCTCGCGCACGAGGTAGAAGCCGGGGTCGCTTATGCCCGGCGTGCCGGCATCGCTCACCAAGGCCACCGTCTCGCCGGCAAGCAGGCGGCGCACCACTGCGGCTGACGTGCCGTGCTCGTTGAACTTGTGGTGGGAAGACAGGTGGTTGCGTATGTCGTAATGCTTGAGGAGGATGCCCGTGGTGCGGGTGTCCTCTGCCAAGACGAGGTCGGCCTCCTTCAGTATCCTGACGGCACGCAGCGTCATGTCCTCCATGTTGCCCACAGGCGTGGGTACTACATACAAAATGCCCATATCAATCGACACTCCGGCCGCTGCCAAGCCAGCCCTTGCTGCCAAGGGCCGCCCGCACAGTGCGGCCTATCTTCTGCAAATGTAGTTAATTGTTGCATACGGCCAAAAAAAGCGGGCGCATTCTTTGCATTTTTTAAAACGTATTTGTAATTTTGTACGCAAATGACAGACTACTTAACAGGAGAGCCGCAACGCCGGGGCCGCATAGAAGTGGTGTGCGGCTCGATGTTCTCCGGCAAGACCGAGGAGCTTATCAGGCGCATGAGGCGGGCCGAGTTCGCCCGGCAGAGCGTGGAGATATTCAAGCCGGCGATAGACACACGCTACTCGCCCGACGACGTGGTGAGCCACGACCGCCACTCCATCAGGTCAACCCCGATTGACACCTCGGCGCAAATACTGCTGCTGGCAGAGGGCATCGACGTGGTGGGCATCGACGAGGCGCAGTTTTTCGACGACGGCCTGCCCGACGTGTGCAACCAACTTGCCAACAAAGGCACGCGGGTGATTGTGGCCGGTCTTGACATGGACTTCAAGGGCGTGCCGTTCGGCCCCATACCCGCGCTGTGCGCCATAGCCGACGACGTGACGAAAGTACACGCCATCTGCGTGCGATGCGGCGCACTGGCATACGTGAGCCACCGCACCGTGGCCGGCGACAAGCGCGTGATGCTCGGCGAGGCCATGGAGTACGAGCCGCTTTGCCGCGAGTGCTACATCAAGGCCACGTCGGGCGAAGGCCACGGCAAGCCATGACGGCGGCACAGGCGCGGCGAGCAAAGGCCCGGGCGCAAGCCCACACATTATTATATATTATAGAGGAACAAGACATGCAAGACAAGACAATCACTTTCGACAAGTTCGCCAGATGGGTGGCCGGCATCCTCCTGGCCATGGCCATACTCTACGTGCTCAACTACCTGAGCGCCGTGCTGCTCCCGTTCTTCGTGGCTTGGCTCCTGGCCTACCTCATCCACCCCATCGTGGCCTTCGTGCAATACCGCCTACACGTGCCGGGCCGCGTGCTGGCCATCATCGTCACGCTGGTGTTCCTCATAGCCGTCATCGGCGGGATAGCCTACCTCATCATACCGCCCATGGTGGAGCAGTTCGAGAAGTTGGGCAGCCTCGTGGCGCAATACCTGCACGAGAAGACCCACATAAACAACTTCCCGCTCGCCATCAGGCAGTGGATAGAGGCCAACAGCGCCAATATTCAGGACTTCTTCAACCAGCGCGAGGTGAAAAAGGCCCTTAGCGACACCATGCCGAAGCTGTTCTCGGTGATCGGGCAGACGGCAGACGTGATAATCAGCGTTGTGGCATCGCTCATCACGCTGCTCTACCTCTTCTTCATCCTGCTCGACTACGAGAAGCTGGCCGCCGGCTTCATCAAGATTTTCCCGCCAAAGTCGCGCCCGTTCTGGCAAGAGCTTATAGCCGACGTCGAGCGCGAGCTTAACAGCTACATCCGAGGCCAGAGCCTCGTGGCCCTCTGCATCGGCATACTTTTCTGCATCGGCTTCACCATCATCGGCTTCCCAATGGCCATTGGCATGGGCATACTCATCGGCATACTAAGCCTCATCCCCTACGTCCACGGGCTTGCGCTCATCCCCATGGTGTTCCTCTCGCTGCTAAAGGCGGCCGACACGGGGCAGAACTTCTGGGTGATACTGGCATCGGCAGTAGGCGTGTTCGTCGTGGTGCAGCTCATCACCGACATGATTCTCACGCCAAAGATCATGGGCAAGGCCATGGGCCTCAACCCCGCCGTGCTCCTGCTGTCGCTCTCGGTATGGGGAGCGTTGCTCGGCTTCATCGGACTCATCATCGCGCTGCCGCTCACCACGCTCATCATTGCCTACTACCAGCGCTACGTGACCAAAGAGACCGCCACGGGCCATGGCACGCCCTCCGCCACGCAAGATGGGGCCGAAGGGCAAGATGCCAACTGAGCGAGTGCGCCACATCCCGCAGCCGACAGCAAAAAAAGGTTAAAGTCGGTTCCGCAACTGTTTGGTTTCCAGCAATGGTTACGCCGGAGTTAGTATCTTACGCCGCCGAAACGTATTGCACGAACGGCAATAATGCCCTAACTTTGCAGGCGTGAACAAGTAAAAACAACGCAAGGAAACAAAAACGAGACATTATGGAAAAGTATCAGAAAACGAGCGTTGCAGCCCAGCCGAGGGTCGAGCTGCACGATGTGCTGGGGCTTACCGGAGCCGAGGTTTCAATCAACCAGATGCCCGCCGGGGCAAGCGTGCCTTTCTTGCACAGCCACAAGCAAAACGAGGAGATATACGGGGTGCTCAGCGGACACGGCACGATGACCCTCGACGGCGAGCCGGTAAGCCTGTCGGAAGGCGACTGGCTGCGCGTCAGCCCGGAGGTGAAGCGGCAGCTTTCGGCAGCCGCAGACAGCGGCATAACCTACATCTGCATCCAGGCAAAGGCCGGGTCGTTAGAGCAGATGACGGCTGGCGACGCCGTGATTGGATAGCGGAAGCCCCGCCTCGGGCTTAAGTGCCCATGCCCTTTTAGCCCAAGGCGGGGCTTTCCATACGCGATTGCGTCATTCCTCTATGCGGTAAAGCCCACGCTTGCCGTTCATCTCTATGCGCGGGTTGCCCTTGTAGCCAATCTTTGACGCGCCGGAGTATGCCACCGAGAGCATTTTGCGGGCATTGCAGGCTATCGCCGAATTGCCCCTGGCCGCAGCGGACACGGAGTCGGCCACAAGCCCCTCTACATCAATGTCGCTCGCCCCGGTGGCGCGTGCCGACACACTGTCGGCCTTTCCGGCAAGCTTAATGTCGCACTTGCCGTTGGCCACCACCTCTACGCCGGAGGCTTTCAGCACTGGCATACCCACGCTGCACGACCCACCGGCCCTCACGTTTGCCGTTGCCGCCTCGGCCATGGCAAAGTCTGCTTTGCAGGCACCGCTCACAGCCACGGCCAGCGTCTGCACGCGCAGTTCGTCAACAGCGGCCGTGCACGCGCCCTTGGCGTCGAAACGGGCGGCAGTGGACTCCACCCTGCCCAATGCCGCCTTGCAACTGCCGGTCGCCTCTACGGCAATGTTGTCTGCCACGACCTCTGTGAGCGAAACCTTGCAGGCACCTCTCTGCTTGAGCCGCAGGTCGGTGCATTCGAGCCGAGAGCCGCTTACATCACAGCTGCCAGAAGTCAAGATTTCGAGCGACGGCGAGTCGAGCTTGCCGTCCACGTTGAAGACCCACGCGCCACTGGCATCGAGCCGCGTGAGCTTCGGGGCCGTCACGCTGACGGCGACACGCTCACCTATCTTCAGACTCGTGGATTCCTTGAACCACACGCGCAGCGTGCCGCCCTTCACCTCAATGCCGACGTTTTCGCGTATGCGCTCCGGGATGTCGGCCTTTACGCTTACGGGGCCGGGCTTCTGGGCGAACGTCATCACGCCTGAGCCAGACAGCTCCACCTTGTCAAACGGCGCAACGCTGACGGCCACGCCGTCGTCGCCCGTCACTTCCAAATTTGCCTTGTTGGCGCAGGCACCGAGGCCAAACGCAACGGCCAAGGCAGCAACAACAGGCAACACTTTCAATATTTGCATAGTCTTAAAAAATTATGGTTGTCTACATATAAGACGCACTTCACGCAAACTTTGTTGCACGCAGGCCGGCGTTTTTTACGCCTGCGTGGGCAAACCGCAAAAAGAAGCCCTCCACACAGCATTCACCCTGCGGCGATTACCAATGAACACATCTAAACTTTTTTCGGCTTCTGCTCGGGCAACGTTTTCGAGGCTAAATAAGTTCAATAGATAAATTCAATGGACTAAGCGCGAAAAAACGCCTTTTTCTGCCGGAAAACACGCGCGGGAAAAGTAAAAAATCAGTACCTTTGCCTTGCCGCCCGCCACGGTAGCGGGCGGCAAGGCAAACAAAAAAGCTACAAGCAATGAAACCAACCATCACACTGACAGCAGCATTGATAGCCTGGCCGCTATTGGGCAGCGGCTTCAAGGCAAGCCACAGCCTGCACGCGGCAACACCACAACACATCATCACGCAAGCCTGCCCGGCAAGCGCCGACTCCACGGCCGACCCCACTGACGAGGCCAACGCCCAAGACGGGCGCATAGTGTTCAGCACCCCGGACGTGCAGCCGCAGTTCCGCGGAGGAACAAAAGCGCTAATGAAATACCTCAGCCACACCATCAAGTACCCCAAGGCGGCCATAAGGGCCGGTGCGCAGGGCCGCGTCATCCTGCAGTTCATTATCAACGAGGACGGCACGGTGTCCGGCACGAAGGTGGTGCGCTCCGTCCATCCCGCGCTCGACGCCGAGGCCGTGCGCGTGATAAGCTCCATGCCAAGGTGGGCGCCGGGCAAGATTGGTGGCAAGGCCGTGCGCGTGAAGTACACCATCCCCGTGAAGTTCCAGATGCCTACAGGCACAATAGTTGACCCAAAAGCCTACCGCCAATGGAAGAAATACATGAAGGCGCAAAGCGACAGCACAGCCGCATTGCGCCGATAAGTAGCTGTTCAAAATTAATTGATATTATAATCCTTGCAGATATTCTCTATATCTTTGCCACCACCTTGTGCGCTCTTTTGGGCTGCATGCCAAAGTCTCATCGGTCGCGTAGCCCGCTACGCTCACTCTTCGGACTTTGGCATGCATCTCCAAAATAGCACACAATTTGATGGCAATTAATTTTGAACACCTACTTACAAGGGCAAAAACGACAAAAAAGCGGGGAAATGACGCGGCGAATGGAAATAATTTGCTAACTTTGTGGCATTGACAGAAACATTCATCAACTATCAATTATGAACCACAGACTACTGACTTGTGCTTTCGCACTGACCACGGCACTGGCCTCGATGGCGCAGGCCCACGTCATGGACGTGAACACGAAGAAGGCCGGGGCCACCGTACAGAGCACCATGTACGGCCTCTTCTTCGAAGACATCAACTACGCAGCCGACGGCGGACTGTACGGCGAACTGGTGAAGAACCGCTCGTTTGAGTTTCCGCAGGCGTTCATGGGCTGGCAGACCTTCGGCAACGTCACGCTGAAGGACGACGGTCCCTTTGAGCGCTGCCCCCACTACGTGAGCCTGGCCTGGGCCGGGCATACCGACCGCCGCACGGGCCTCGTGAACGAGGGCTACTTCGGCATTGGCGTGCTCAAGGGCGAGGAGTACCGCTTCACCGTGTGGGCAAGGGCGCCCAAAGGCACGGCCCGCATCCGCGTGCAGCTCATCGACGCCAACACCATGGGCGAGCGGCAGGACTTCGCCACGGCCAAGGTCGACGTGAAAGGCACGGAGTGGAAGAAGTATGAGGTGCGCATCAAGTCGCCCCGCACCGACAACAAGGCCAGCCTGCGCATCTTCCTCGACGGCCGCAACCCCATCGACCTGGAGCACATAAGCCTCTTCCCCGTCAACACGTTCAAGAACCGCGAGAACGGCATGCGCCGCGACCTGGCGCAGGCCCTGGCCGACATGAAGCCGGGCGTGCTGCGCTTCCCCGGCGGCTGCATCGTGGAGGGTGAGTGCCTGGAGAACCGCTACCAGTGGAAGAACACCATAGGCCCGGTGGAGAACCGACCGCTCAACCGCAACCGCTGGGAGTTCACCTTCGAGCACCGCTACTTCCCAGACTACTTCCAGAGCTACGGACTGGGCTTCTTCGAGTTCTTCCAGCTCTCCGAGGACATTGGCGCCGAGCCGCTGCCCGTGCTCAACGTGGGCATGGCCTGCCAGTACCAGAACCGCAACAACGAGAAGGCGCACGTACCCGTAGACCAGCTCGACCCATACATACAGGACTGCCTCGACCTGATAGAGTTCGCCAACGGCGACACCACGACCACATGGGGCAAGAAGCGCGCCGAGATGGGCCACCCCGCGCCGTTCAACCTGAAGTTCATCGCCGTGGGCAACGAGCAGTGGGGCGAGTTCTACTTCGTGCGTATGCAGAAGTTTGTTGACGCCATACGCGCCAAGCACCCAGAGATAAAGATAATAGGCACGAGCGGACCCGACTCCGAGGGCGAGAACTTCAACCTCGGCTGGGAGGCCATGAAGAAGCAGAAGGTTGACCTCGTCGACGAGCACTTCTACCGCCCGGAGTCGTGGTTCCTCACCAGCGGACTGCGCTACGAGAAGTACGACCGCAAGGGGCCGAAGGTGTTCGCCGGCGAATACGCCTGCCACGGCAAGGGCAAGAAGTGGAACCACTACGAGACATCGCTGCTCGAGGCTGCCTTCATGACCGACCTTGAGCGCAACGCCGACATAGTGCACATGGCAACCTACGCCCCGATGCTCGCCCACGTGGAGGGCTGGCAGTGGCGGCCCGACCTCATCTGGTTCGACAACGTGCGTATGTTCAAGTCCGTGAGCTACTACGTGCAGCAGATGTACGCCCAGAACAAGGGCACCAACGTGCTCACAATGACCATGGATGGGCAGCCCATAGCAGGCCAGGAGGGCCAGGACGGACTCTTCGCCAGCGCAGTGATCGACAAGCCATCAAACACTGTGATCGTCAAGGTCATCAACACCAGCAAGGAGAAGCAGCCCGTCTCCATCAACCTCTCCGGCATAAAGGGCGAGCGCACCGCCGAGACGCTCACGCTCACCTGCACCGACATGATGGCCGAAAACACGCTCGACGAGCCGGAAAAAATCACTCCGCAGGCCGGAACCCTCGCCTGCACCGCCGGCAAGAAGAGCACCGTAATCAACGACGAGATTGCCCCGATGACCTTCCGCCTCTACAAGGTGAAAAAGTAATCGGGCATAGCCCAATAAGCAAAACCGCTGCAAGCCACGACAGTTTGCAGCGGTTTTTTTGTTTTATTGCATAAGATAAGCTGCGCCCGGCAATTTGCAAGTAAACTTACATTGCACTCGCTTGCAATATCTTTGCAGAAGACATGACTAATGTCTTTCCCCGTACAGGGCCAACACTGTTTTTTATAATCTTGCAGGATTGCCATAGATTCCGTTAATCCACATCCCAAAAAGTTTGTCGGTCACTGAAAACACCTTGCCTGTTTCCGTTATCATGTCTTTTTCAAGCAATTTCTTCATGGCCGACTGCACCGAGCTGGCCGAGGTGAGACTGTGGCGCCTGATAAAGTCTGCCGAAGTGATGCGCTCCGCCTCGCCCTCACGGGCAATGGCGTAAAGAAGGGCTTTCTGCTTTTCAGGCACGTTCGACAGTATTTCGCGGAAAATGGTGTCGTTTGATACCACCATAGCCTCGATGGCCCTTTGCAGGGTGTCTGTCGTGCATTCCGAGCCGGCGGGAGTGTCGGCGAAAGCCTCGTTGAATGCCTTTTGTATGTAATAGGTATGCCCCTTAAACAGGTCATACACTTTCTCCACATCGCCCGGCTCAATGCGTCGTTGGCATTTCTTGAAGTGACCGGTGACGAACGCGACGTAAATCTCTTTGGGAATGGCTTTAAGCTCCATCATATCCGCGCTGTTGTAAAACGGCCTGGCTGCCGACGAGAACATCTCCTGCATCATGTGCCGTTCGCTTCCTGCGAAGATGAAATTGCAGTTGGCCTGCCTCTGGATGTAAGTCCTCAGCAGAGCCTCGATGTTCTGTTCGGGGTATTTTGCAATCTGCTGGAACTCATCTATGGCCACGATGCAGCGTCTGTCCGCATTGTCCAAGTAGCGGAATATCTCGTCTAAAGTATATTCAGGCCGTTCAATGTCTCCCAGTTCCAGATTGAAAGTCGGCAGGCCAGACGCAGGGTCGAAACCGAATTTGCCACTGATGGACTTCATGGCCTGCATAAACAGCCTTGCCATTTTGCGGCTGCGGGGAATTAGCGTTTCGTAGATTTCCTTTCCCAACAAGTAAGTAAACTCGCGCAGGCTCGACGTGTGCAGTATGTCGATGAAGAATGTATAATATTCCTTTTCTATTTCCGGCTTGTCGTAGCAGAACTGTATCAATCCGGTTTTCCCCATCCTGCGCGGAGATATTATAACAAGGTTGTTTCCATTGGTGACGACCTTGACAAGCCGGGCCGACTCCGCCACCCGGTCGCAGAAATACTCGGGGGCTATCCTCCCGGCCACAATAAATGGATTCGCAGTTTTCGCCATAGCTATATGTTTGTTTTATGCAAATACAACGCAGGCAAGCCGCAGCGGATTCCCGGGCGCGGTTTGCCTTGTGCAAAGGTAATTATTTTATTTGAATTATACAAAAAGAATAATCACTGTGTTGCGAGAGAACGCCGGCATCAACGATGAGACAGCCTCGGCGGCTTTCTGTCTCTGCGGAGTAGGGAAGTGAGCGGAGGCCCCTCTGCATGACAAAGCCGCTGCAATCCGACCCGGATTGCAGCGGCTTCTTGTTGTTAGGAAGTGTGGAAAAGAGCGGTCGCGCGGATGTTTCAGGCGGTGTTGCCGTGTGGCGGAGCTTGTTTCCTTGTGCTGTCTATTTTATCTTGCGCACCGCCTCGTTTATTTTCTCCATCCAGTGCTTGATTCTTGGCGCTACGGTCTCTGTGCTCTTGTCGTTCAGCTCTTCTAAGGTGTACCGCCCATCTACGTCGGGTGTCAGGCCGCTGATGCCCATTGCGACGACTATTCTTGCCGTGACATCGGCGCGGCCGGCTCTGTTTGACAATATTATCATGACTTTCCCGCTGTCCGTGCTGCTTCTGACGTCAAAGAAAGGAGTGCCCAGCTCCTCGTCGAGCAGGTCGCAGGCAAGTGTGTCCCAGTACCATGTCCACAGGCTCCAGCCTTCCTGACCGCGCACTTCCGAGAGCCAGCCGAACGTAACCTCCTCGCGTTTGACGATGTCGGTCAGATAGTCCACCTTGCCGAAGATGTATTGTCGCAGCCCCTCGTCGGCGCAGAACCGCTCGTAGAGCGCACCCAGGGGAATGTTGAAATACTCGCCATCGAAGTGCGTCCACCACGTGCCGTAAAATCGGCGCCCGCCGTTGTCCCACTTGAGAGCCTTTGAGAAGTTAGGGTCGCTATGCCATGATGCCTGGACATAATAGTGACCTTGATTGAAGCCAACGTAGATATAGCCCTCGGTGCGGGGCAGTGAGAGCTTAAAATGGTTGCCTTCCTTCAGGTTGTCTTCAATGTTCCAGCCGTTTTCTGCCCACTTCTTCTTGGCTTCGGCCCACTCTTCTTCCGCCGTCAGGGCTGCCCTGGCGGCTGTCGGCTCGGTGTCGGGCGCGCTGCCGTTGCCCTCGTCGCTCTCGGTGTTATAGACAAACGCCTCGGTAAAGTTGTTGATGGTGGTCTTCCATTCCGCCTGCCCGCGGCCTTTTATGTCCTGGTAGAGGTCGGCGCGGAAAGCCTCCATCACCTCGAAGAGGTTGTTCAGGAGCTGTCTTGTCCACTCGTCTTTTGTGAGCCTTTTGTTCTTGCTGTCGTTCTTGCTGATAACGATTCTGAATATTTCCTTGACGCACCGGCTCACCGTCTCGATGCGCTCCGGGGCGCAGTGCATGGCCACCGCCGACGTGCTGAATGCCAGTCGGAGTTTCTCTTCATCCGTTCCCTTGCCGTCTTTCACCACGTCGCAGAGCGTGTTGAGGTATTCGTTGTATATCTGCAGCTTCTTCTCGAACACCTTGCCGCGCTTCTCGCGCTTCTCGTCGCTGTCTGTCTGACCCACCAGCAGCATCATTGTGATGATGGCGGTGATGATCACTCCGATGATGGCTGCGAACATTTCGTACCACAGTTCCTTGCCCGTGTAGAGGCGCAGGTATACCGCGAAGATGCACGCCACCACCACGAGGGCGAACGTGGCGGCTATTATCACCGTGTTCTTGTTGTCGGCCAGCTTCTTTTTCAGTCCTTTTTGTTCCATCTGCCTTTACTTTTGTCGAAAATGATAGTTTCCATAAGCGCTCCGGCAGGGCGGGTGCCTGCCTTGCCGGCGGCTCCGTCCTGCCGGATTGCAGTTGCCGGGACGTGTCAGTCGCAGGCCCTGAAGTCGAAGTCGTTCTTGTTGCAGCAGGCCCGCTTGTAGTCGAACCCGTACTGCCTCATGTAGGCCTCCTGAATTTCTTTCGCGCCGTTGTAGAACGGGTCTGACGTGTGCATTGCCGTTGTCACCGTAACGACCATCTCCGGCGTAAGCACAGTTCCGTTGGTGCGCTTTACGCGCTTCGGTCTTACTTGAAACACTTTACTCATAACAAAAAATATTTACAGTTAGACAATTGGGTTTTATTTGGCCGCAGGCGGAGCTGCGACCGTTGGTTGATGTCAATAGTTGTTGATGATGAAGCCGATGATTTTGTCCTTCCGCGCGGCTATTTTCTCCTTGTCCCAGCGGCGGTCTGTCTCGGTCATGGCGCGCACCTCCTCCTGCTGGAGCAGGTAGTTGTAGCTCTCGCGCTTCACGTCGAACGGGGCGTTGCCGAGCGACTCGTTGTGGCTGCCGGACAGGAGCAGGTAGTTGCCGAGACACTCGAGGTACTCGCTGCGGAACTCCTCGTCGTAAGGGCAGTATCCGCTCTCGGGGGTCTCCGTCTGCGGCGCGATGTGCTCAAGGTGCGGGCTGTCTATCGCGTCGTATCGCATCGGGGCATAGCCCCGCTTGCCCTGAGTGCGCAGGTGGTTCTCGTAGAGCCAGAGCAGGCGCTTGGCCCTGTCGTGGCTCATGCCGCCCTGCAGCGCACGGGCAAACCATTCGTTGCTCCAGTAGCCCCACCATCCGTTTTGTGTCTTCATCCATTCGATTTTGTCGGCAATCGGGCTGACGTCGCCGTCGAACGCTTTGTAGACGTCGTTCAGGCGCCACGTGAGCACGGCGCGTGAGCCGATGACGCCGGCTCTGACTGAGATTGATGTCAGAGCTGCGGCGAGCCGGCGCATGGCGTCGTCGCCGATGTTACGCTGCATGGCCTTTATGGCGAAGGGCAGCACTATGCTGCGGCTGGCGAATTGCATCAGCACGTGGATGGCGAAGTCTGTCTTCTCTCTCTCGAAGAACTCCGCCAGCAGCCTGAAGCAGTCGGAGAGCGTCCGGGTGAACTCGCCGATGAACGTGACGCGCGTCTCCTTGGCCAACTCGGCACCCACCTTCTGCAGGGCGTTGCCCTCGTCGAGGTTGTTGAAGTAAACGCGGAGGGCGTTGTTGAGCACGTCGTCCTCGTCTATGCGGTCCTCTATCCTGGCTATCGATTTGTATATCTCCTCGAAGCTCTCGCGTATGTCGTTGAGCATGGTCTGCTTGTCTTTGTCCTCTCCGCCGTGCAGGTGGACGTTGTACATGAACTGTGCCTTGATTATCTCGAGGTTCGTGGGGCGTTTCCCTCGGTTGTTCTGGAAGATGAACATCTGTATCGCCTCGGCCTCGTTCTCAACCACGTGGGTGGTGCACGTGGCCTGGCCCACCGTGGCTATCAGGCCGCACACATCGGCCTCGCTCATGCCGTCGGCCTGACGGCAGAAGTAGTCGTAGGCGTCGGCGATGCGCCTCTGCGACATGGTGGCAAGCCCGTTGCGGTCCTGCCGGGTGCTGTCGATGACGTACTGGCGGAAGAAATGATCGTCGTAGCCCACGGTAGAGAAAGTGTATTCGTTGTCAACCTTCACCACGTTGGCATATATCTGCTGCTCTTTGCCGGTTAGCGGGCGCAGTCTTTCGAGCTTGCGGAACATCGCGGCTATGAAGATGATGATGGTGGTGAGCCTCTGCTGCCCGTCTATCACGCCGTACTCGTTCTCTTTTCCTTGCTTCTCCAGCAGAAAGTGGCCGAAGTAATAATGTGACGACGACCTGCTCAGGGCGTAGTCCTGCAGGTCTTTCAGAAACTGGTTGACCTGCTTCGGCGTCTTTGCTGGGTCTTGCTCCGTGTCCCACGAGTAGGCTCTCTGGTAGTTGGGCACGCCGATATGCTTGTCGGCGAGCATCTGGCTGATTGTCATAGAACTGTTCATTGTTTGTCGGTTTTTAGTTATTCCGCCCCAAAGATATGGCTTTTATTGGTGCGAATCAAGTTCATGTCGGTTCATATCGGGGGCAAGCTGTTTCGTTTTGGTTATTTAACTTTTCAAGTCGGCATTTGTTATCGTTGGGATGATGTGAGGCGGCGTTGTGAGTGTGTGCGTCATGTTGTTGAACAGCACATCACCGCAGAAATGTCTTGACGGCAATCGGTGTGGCACAAGGTTCTGGTTAAATCGCGTTATAACATCCGCCGTTACATTTTTTTTTCGTAAATTTGCAGCGGATTGTACATTTACGGCAAATGGCAGTAACGGATTTGATAAACCAGAACGGCGGGCAGCGGCACTTCTCCTTCGAGGTGCTGCCGCCGCTGAAAGGCACGGGAACGGACAAACTCTTCGCCACGATAGGCAAGCTGAGGGAGTTCAGCCCGCTGTTCATCAACATAACCACCCACCACAGCGAGTATGTCTACAAGCAAATGGAGGGTGGCCTGCTCGAACGCCAGCGCATACGCCGCCGCCCCGGCACCATAGCCATTGCGGCAGCAATACAGCACGAGTTCGGCATACCGGTGATGCCCCACATCATCTGCAGCGGCGCAACGGTGGAGGACATCGAGTATGAACTGCTCGACCTGCAGTTTCTCGGCATAACGAGCCTGCTGCTGCTGCGTGGCGACAAGGCCAAGGAGGACCGTTTCTTCACGCCCACGCCCGGCGGCCACGAGCACACCACGGACTTGATTCGCCAGGTGGTGAGGTTCAACGAGGGTTTCTTCGCCGACGGCGAGCCGATAAAACGGCCCGGCCCGGCGTTCGACTTCGGCGTGGCCTGCTACCCGGAGAAGCACGACGAGGCGCCAAACTTGGAGATGGACATGATGCACCTGAAGGAGAAGCAGGACTTGGGGGCGCAATATGCCGTGACGCAGCTGTTCTACGACAACCGTAAGTATTTCGACTTTGTGGCCAAGGCTCGCGCAATGGGCATAACGCTGCCCATCATCCCCGGCCTTAAGCCGCTGGCAAAGATGAGCCAGCTGAGCGTGGTGCCGAAGACGTTCCACTGCGACATCCCGCAGGAACTGGCCAGCGAGGCAGTGAAGTGCCGCACGGACGAGGAACTGCGGCAGCTCGGAGTGGAGTGGACTGTGGCGCAGTGCCGCGAGCTTTACGCCCACGGGGTGAACAACATCCACTTCTACACGGTATCGGCCGTAGACTCCGTGGCGGAAATCGCGAAACAACTACTGTGAGAATTAAAAGTTAAAAATTAAAAATTAAAAGAATATGCCTCTTCCCCTCGCCATCGGCGCAGCGGCCTCTCCCCACAGGGGAGACGGGAGAGGGGCGGGGTATCCCTCCGCCACCGCCATCGGCGCAGCGACCTCTCCCCACAGAGGAGACGGGAGAGGGGCGGGAAGAGGGGCTTTTAAAATATGAAATTCACGGATGTGATAGGCCAGGATGAGGCCGCGAAAAGGCTGACAGGGCTGGTGGCAGAAGGCCGCCTGCCCCATGCGCTGATGCTTTGCGGCCCCGAGGGCAGCGGCAAGATGGCTCTGGCGCTGGCTTTCGCCTCCTACCTGCTGTGCGAACGGCACGACGGCGCTGACGACTCTTGCGGCGAGTGCCGGCAGTGCAAGATGGCAGGCAAATGGGAGCACCCAGACCTGCACTTCACGTTCCCAACGATAAAGTTGCCATCGATGAGCGCGGAGCACAAGCCCGTGAGCGACGACTTCGCGCGGCAGTGGCGGCAACTGCTCGCCGGCGGGCCTTACTTCACCATGAACCAATGGCTCGAAATGATGGGCGGCGAAAACCAGCAGGCCATCATCACGGCGGGCGAAAGCGACGAACTGGCACGCAAGCTCAGCCTAAAGTCAAGCCAAGGCGGCTACAAGGTGTCGGTAATCTGGCTGCCGGAGCGCATGAACCAAGAATGCGCCAACAAGCTGCTGAAACTCATCGAGGAACCACCAAGCCGGACGGTGTTCGTAATGGTGAGCGAAGAGCCGGACAAGCTGCTCGACACCATACGCAGCCGAACGCAACGCATCGACATCAGGCGCATTGGCGACGACGAGATCCGGCAAGCACTGACAGCAAGGCGAGGCATCGACGGCAACACAGCCGCACGCATAGCACGCATGAGCGGAGGCAGCTGGCTGCAGGCCATCGAAGCCCTCGAGGCGGGCAACGAAAACGAACTGTTCCTCGATATGTTCATTCAACTGATGCGCCTTGCATATATGCGCAACGTGAAGGAACTGAAGCGGTGGAGCGAAACCATGCAGGGCTTCGGGCGCGAGAAGCAGAAACGCTTCCTCACCTACTTCATGCGTATGGCACGCGAAAACTTCATGTACAACTTCCAAAAGCCGGAGATTGTCTACATGACGCAACGCGAGGAGGACTTCGCACGCAACTTCGCACGCTTCGTAAACGAGAACAACATCCTGCAAATCACAGACTTGGGAAACAAGGCCATACGCGACATCGGACAAAATGCCAACGCCAAGATAGTGTTCTTCGACATGGCACTGCAAATGATCGTGCTGCTACTGGCAAAGTGAACGCCACCCACCTCACCTACTCCACCTACAATAAAATAAAAAAAGGAAAAAATATGAACCGCAACGATAAAGACTTTGAAATATGCCACGACTGCGACCGAGGACTCTGCAAGGACGCCGTGGGACGCCAAGACCGCCAACTGAACACCTACGACTGGCTGGCAGACATTCCCGACAACGCCGACAGCACAGACCTCGTGGAAGTGCAGTTTAAGCACACACGCAAGGGCTACTACCACAACGTGAACCACCTGGAGCTGAAAAAAGGCGACATCGTGGCCGTAGAGGCAAATCCGGGCCACGACATCGGCGTGGTGACGCTCACCGGAAGGCTCGTCAAGATGCAACTGAAGAAGGCCAACATAAAGTCTCCCGACGACATAAAGCGCATCTACCGCATAGCCCGCCCTGTAGACATGGAGAAGTACGAAGAGGCCAAGTCGCGGGAGCACGGCACGATGATAGAGAGCCGCGAGATAGCAAAAAGGCTCGGACTGCAAATGAAGATCGGCGACGTGGAGTACCAAGGAGACTGCAACAAGGCCATTTTCTACTACATAGCCGACGAGCGCGTGGACTTCCGCCAGCTCATAAAGGTGCTGGCAGAGACTTTCCACGTGCGCATCGAGATGAAGCAGATTGGAGCCAGGCAAGAGGCCGGGCGCATAGGCGGCACAGGGCCGTGCGGACGTGAGCTGTGCTGCGCCACGTGGATGAAGAATTTCGTGAGCGTGAGCACCAACGCCGCACGATTCCAAGACATTTCGCTCAACCCGCAGAAGCTGGCGGGAATGTGCGCAAAGCTTAAGTGCTGCCTCAACTACGAGGTGGACAACTATGTCGAGGCGGGTCGCCGCCTGCCAAGCAAAGAGGTAACGCTCTTCACACAAGACGCAGAGTACCACCTCTTCAAGAGCGACATACTCACAGGCATGGTCACCTACTCCACCGACAAAAACATCGCCGCCAACACCGAGACCATAAGTGCCGAACGCGCAAAGGCCATAATCGAGATGAACCGGCGCGGCGAAAAGCCTGCATCGCTGCAAGAAGACGGTAAGCAGAAAGAGGCGAAACGCCCCATCGACCTGCTGGCAAACGAAAACATCACGCGCTTCGACAAAGCGAAAAAGAAAAAGAAGAAGCCGGCAAAGCCTAACCGTGACGCATCGGCAACAGCCGACAGGCAACAGCCACAAGCCGCTGCAAAAAACGGCCAGCAACCCAAGGCAGAACACGCTGAACGCAAACAGCCACAGCAGCCGCGCCAACAAAGGGCGCAAGCTGCCGACAGGCAACAAGACGGCGCACAGCAGCAACGCGCCGAAAGGCCGCGCCAGCCACGCAACACAGGCAAACAGCAACGCCCCCCACGCACAACACAGCAGCAACAGCCAAACAAACCTGCGCAAAAAAGCCAGCCTGCACAACAAAAAAACGCACCGAAAGAAGATGCCAACAGGTAAACTCGCACTGACCACGATGGCCGCGCTCACAGTGGCGGCCATCGTGGCTGCCTGCACAGGCAACACCGCCTACGACCGATATACGGCCATGGACGGATGGGACAGAGCCGACACAGCCACTTTCCACGTGCCAAGCGCGACTGCAGATGCCACCTACGCCATCGAACTTGGGCTAAGGGCAAACAGCAACTACCCCTACACAGCAATAAGCGTAATCGTCGACCGCAGCACCATACCAACCAACCCACGGCACGCAAATGCAGGAACAGTCCGAAGCGACACACTCCACCTGCAACTGACCGACGCCAAAGGAGAACTCTGCGGCAACGGACTTGCAAACCATCAGTACACGCTGCACTTGCCACAAACGCACGTCAAGCAAGGCGACTCACTCGTAATCACAGTCCGCCATAGAATGAAGCGGGAGATACTCCCCGGCATTGAAAACGTCGGCATTAGGATAAAGCGGCTCTAACCTCCCGCCCAGATTTACCTGTTGGTTGCCCCCGCTCCGACCTGCGGATTAAATTTGATCCGACTTGATAGTTAATTCTGCTCTGACTTACAAATTGATTTTATCTTACCAGTTGGTTAATTCAACATTGATTGCTGGTCGATTCCGCCGCCGACAAATTCTTATCCGAATATTTGGTGGTTTCAAAAAAACATCGTACCTTTGCACTCGCTTACGGATATTGGGCATCATCCCAAAGCGGCTGATCCGCTAGCTCAGTTGGTAGAGCACAACACTTTTAATGTTGGGGTCTTGGGTTCGAACCCCAAGCGGATCACTGAGGAGAAAAGACAAGCTCCTGACAAACAAAGACAAAGCTCTCTAATCCAACAGATTAGGGAGCTTTTTTCTTACCCTGTGGCGACAGGGAAATGACCTTGAAAAGCCACCCTATGAAGATTATTCGTTACTAAATCGAGCATCAAAAAAGCAAGATTGCGACAAATAACGTAACTCACTGAATCACACGTGTAAACTTCCATTTTCTTCTTATCGCTGCCAAGTGGCAAAAAAGCAAGATGCAGCGGATATATGCAAGCTTTCCGTTACGAATGCATTACCTGTTTATGGCGAAAGAAGCCACTCCAAAATCCTTTCAGCAGTGCTGTAGGACAACGGTTTAGCCTGCTTGTGAGGCTTTCCTTTCCATAATGGGTTAAAATAGTTTCTCAATGGATTTTCTTGCACTCGTCCGCACCATTCTGCAAACGGATGATTAGCTCTATTGACTGTAATTTTGCGAACAAAAAATAGAGCTGTTTATGGAAGAATTAAAAGTAACGTTTTACCTCAAAAAGAACGAGGAAAGAGCCGATGGGACGGTGCCTGTCTTGGGACGAATCCGTATCGGCAAGTCAATGGTGCAGTTCAGCACCAAAGTTTATGTTATTCCCACTCTGTGGAATGTCAAGTCAGGAAGGGCTGTGGGCAAAAGCAAGCCAGCCGCAGCCACCAACAAGGAGCTTGACAGGATTTCACTGGACATCCATTCCGCTTACAAGGATTTGTTGGCGAAAAAGGAAACCGTATCAGCGTTGGAAGTGAAAAATGCCTTTCAGGGCATCTCATCCGAGCAGGAAACCCTTGTATCGTTTTATGGCAAATGTAATGAACGGTTTTACGAGAAAGTCGGCACAAACCGTAAAGTGGAAACTTATAAGCGGTATGGTGTGGCATTGAACCACTTGAAAAATTTTCTCAGGCAGAAATATCATGTTAAGGATATGCCATTTCAAGCTCTCACTCCGTCCTTCGTTTCCTCTTTTGACCTCTATCTCCGTGCAGACCTGAAAATGGCATTGGGAACAGTGAACAACATTATCGGACGCTTGCGCAGCGTCATCAAGTCGGCACTCAATGACGGACTTTTGCGTAAAGACCCTTTTAACGGTTATACGTTTGATTATCCGCAGATTGTTCCGAAGTTCCTTTCTGAAAAGGAACTGGAACAGATGATGAACACTCCATTGCCGAAACCGAACCTCAATCTTGTGCGTGACGTGTTTCTCTTTTCCGCGTTCACAGGCATCGCCTTCAGCGACATACGCAATCTCACCCAAAAGAACCTTTTGAAAGCGGAGGACGGGATATGGTGGATTCATAGTGCGCGTAGAAAGACAGGAACGCCTTTCCATATTCCATTGCTGGATTTGCCATTGGAACTTATTGACAAGTACCGTGGCATAGCTCCTAATGGCAGACTTTTCCCGATGCTCAGTTGCAGCAAGACGAACATCAATTTGAAAAAGATAGCGTCAATATGCGGAATCGAACGCCGGGTGACCTTTCATCAGGCAAGACATACCTATGCCTCGGTAATCACTCTTTCTCAGGGAGTTCCGCTTGATACGGTACGCGAATTGATGGGGCATCGCGACTGGAGGGCTACACAAATTTATGCGCATCTTACCAATGACAAGGTAAGCGAGGATATGGGCAGGTTGCAAGAACGTATCGGTAACAAGTTCGAGTTGACAGACAATGAAAGGGCGGAAGTTGTTATTCCAACATCCCAAATCAAACGTACCAAAAGGATGAAACCATGAGACAGGAGAGAAAGACCACTTACAATACTTTCGCCGTATTGTTTTATATCAACCGACAAAAGGTGAAGAAAAACGGCTTGTGTCCGCTCATGGGCAGGATTTCCATCAACACCGAGGTCGCACAGTTTTCAACGAAAATGGATGTACGACCTGATTTGTGGGATGCCAAGGCATACCGTCTGACAGGCAAAAGCCGCACCGCCAAAGAAACCAATGCCAAGATAGACAAGCTTGAAGAGGACATACGCCGTTATTACAAAGAAATTCTTGACGAACAGGGGTATATCACAGCAGAACTTGTCAAGAACGCCGTGAACGGCATCGGGCAACACAAGCGGAAGCTGTTGGAGCTGTATCGTGAGTATATGGAAGACTTTGCCAAACGTGTGGGAATCAACCGTGCGCCAAGCACTCTGAGAAGTCATAAGACATCTTATTGCAATCTTCAGAATTTTATCCGTGAACATTATGGCATTGAGGACATCCCTCTCAAGCAATTGGATTATGCCTTCATCGAAAAGTACGACCATTACTTGCGTGTAGAAAAAGGATTTTCAGGCATGACCATAGAAAACCACATCATCATGCTGAAAACAATGACAAGGACGGCAATGGCACAAGGTACAATCCAATACAATCCGTTTGCTTCGTTCTCGCCTGAAAAGGCGTTGAGGAAGCACCGCCATCTGACAACGGACGAGTTGCAGAGGCTGATGAACACGCCTATCCGGGAAAAGTTCCTGTGTTTTGTCCGCGACCTGTTTGTCTTTAGCACGTTCACTGGCATCGCATATGCGGATATGTGCAATCTGGATGTTTCCAACCTAAGTAGGGATGGCCAAGGAAATCTTTGGATAAAATTCAAACGCCAAAAGACAAAAAGCGAGTGCAGCATACTTCTCCTTGATGTCCCACGGAATATCATGGAAAAATACGAGTGCGAACGGAAAAGTGACAAACTTTTCAATATGCCCTGCCGCTCAGCCATGACCAACAACATGCCTAAACTTGCCAAAGTATGCGGTATAGAACATCGGCTTACCTACCATATGGCAAGACATAATTTCGGCACCCTGATTACACTCTCTCAGGGAGTTCCGCTGGAAACCGTATGCCAAATGATGGGACACAAGAGCATGAACACCACACAAATCTACGCCCGACTGACCCATCAGAAAGTGGACGAGGACATGAAGAAACTGACACAGCGCATAGGCAACAAGTTCCGTATGCCGGAATGGAACAAGGATAAGGAAAACATCAAAAACATACATTATGGACAGGGGAATAATCACAATCACTGAAAACGGGGTGGTCACTATGCCGACCACTCCCGTCTGGATGACGCAGCAGGAAATGTCCGATGCGTTCAACGTGTTCGGCTGCCATGTTCGCAAGGCTATTGCTGCCATTTACAAGAACAATGAATTGTCGGAAGAGGAAACGGTGCGACACGTCCGGCAGAACAACGGGATAAGCTATGACGTTTACAGCCTTGAAATGGTGATAGCCGTGGCGTTCAGGTTGCGAAGCCGCGAGGCAATGGCTTTCCGAAAGTTCATCATGGAAAGGCTATACACAGCAAGTCGTGAAAAGCCTGTAAATTTGTTCTTTTCGCTATCCGTAGCCAGCCCACGGTGTACGTGTTAGCTGTAAAGGATATAACATTACACAAAGAAAGCCGATGGTCGGACAATTCACTTGTCGCCATCGGCTTTCTTTGTTTTTGTACATCCAGATTTACGTTTCTAAACGGTATGCGTTCCTGTAGCCGTTCATCACCATCTTTTCGATGTCGGACTCCTTGTACAGAATTTTTCCACCTAATTGGTAGTAGGACACCATCCCGTTGTTACGGTAGTCTTGCAAGGTACGTCGGCTCACCTTGAGCCATGCCGACACCTCCTTGTCCGTCAGGAACTGTTCGTTACTTGGCGAAGCCTTATGCCCCGCATCCATTCTTTCGATGCCTTCAAACAAGGCATCCAGCTTTCCGATGAAGCCGACCTCCAGTTCACGGTCGGCAAGAATCAAGTCGTTCATAATTTACAGTGGATTTAGTGGTTATACATATTATTGTCTGATTAGATGCTACAGCCACGATAGGCTGCATCCTTACGCCTGTCCTCCACGAGCCGGACGATGCGCTGCACATCCTCCGGCTTGTAGAAAATCTTATGTCCGATTTGCGAGTAAGC
>CALUMB010000002.1 GCA_944321645.1 uncultured Prevotella sp. | reverse complement strand
AGCGGGGGTGGGACCCGAACCCACGACCTCCGGATTATGAATCCGACGCTCTAACCAGCTGAGCTATCCCGCCAAATGTTGTTTTGCGGGTGCAAAGGTAGCATAAAAAATTTAATTCACAAAACTTTTACATGATTTTATTTAGTTTTTAGCCCCGAAAATGTATTTTTGCGGCAACAAACGACATAACGCACATTAATATAATAGCAACCGACATGGAAAATTGCGGAAGGAAGAAAGTGGTGATTGAATATCCGCTTTCGACAAGGTCGCCCAAGATGGCCTGGAAGATGATAGGCGACGCGGCCGGCCTGCAAAAGTGGGTGGCCGACAAGGTGGACGACCACGGCGAGGCATTGACATTCACCTGGGGCGAAAGCTGGAGCGGACAGGACGTGAAGGTGTCGAAACTTGTTGACAAGCGCAAGTTCAGCCACATAAGGCTGAAATGGGAACAGGAACACGACGACAACGAATACTGGGAAATGCGGATAACGGAAAGCAAATGCACCGGGGACCTCGCACTAACGATAACCGACTTTGCCGACGACGGCGACGAGGACGGACTGCGCACGATATGGCGCGACAGCCTGAACCGCCTGCACACGGCAAGCGGGCTGTAGCACTTTCCAGGAGTTCTTTCCAGGAGACAGGAGACGGGAGTACAGGAGTTCAGACAATGGCTTTTCTTCAGGAGACAGGAAACAGGAGTACAGGAGTTCAGACAATGGCTTCTGTTGCGGTATAGTGGATGGAAGGATTAGGCGAAGGAACAGTTTCCACACTTTGCGTAAACTTGATGCCGAATAAGCCATTGTCTGAACCCCTGTACTCCCGTCTCCTGCCTCCTGGAAAGAACTCCCGTGCGTTTTTTTCTGCTAAAAAAACAGAAATGGGGCAGACTATGATTTTTTTATGCTAATTTTGCAGGTCAGTATATCGCAAGCAAAGCAAACAGACGCACAGTGATGTTCCGCATAAAGAAGTTAGACATCTTCGTGGCCAAGCAGTTCGGGCTATTGTTTCTTGGCACCTTCTTCATCTGCCAGTTCGTGCTGATGATGCAGTTTCTGTGGCGCTATGTTGACGAGCTGATAGGCAAGGGCCTTACGCTCGACGTGCTGGCGCAGTTCTTCTGGTACATGGGGCTGATGCTCGTGCCGCAGGCATTGCCGCTGGCCATACTGCTCTCGTCGCTCATAGCATACGGCAACCTTGGCGAAAGCTCGGAGCTTACGGCCATAAAGGCGGCGGGCATATCGCTGATGCAGTCGATGCGCTCGCTGATAGTGGCCGTGTGCCTGCTGGCGTGCTGCTCGTTCTACTTCCAGAACGTGATCGGCCCGGAGGCGAACAAGTCGTTCCGCCAGCTGCTGCTCTCGATGAAGCAGAAAAGCCCCGAGCTGGAGATTCCCGAAGGCATATTCTACGACGGCATACCCAACTGCAACCTCTACGTGCAGAAGAAGGCCGTGGGCACCGGGATGCTCTACGGCATCATGATATATAAGATGAACGGCAGCTACGAGGACGCCGCCATAATACTGGCAGACTCCGGCCGCCTGCAGTCCACGGCGGAGAAGAAGCACCTGCTGCTGACGCTGTACAGCGGCGAGTGGTTTGAAAATATGCGCTCGCAAGACATAGCAGGCAGCGCGAGCGTGCCGTACAGGCGCGAGACGTTCTCGACAAAGCGCATCGTGCTCGACTTCGACGGCGGCTTCAGCATGGCCGACGTGGCCGGAATATCCGGCGATGCCCGAACAAAGAGCATGGGCAAGATATTCCACGACCTCGACTCCATCAAAGAGTTCAACGACAGCGTGGCACGCTCCTTCCTCGCCGACGCACGCCGCACCACGTTCCGAATGCCGCGCATAAGCCGCGAAGACTCCACGCGCGCCATGGCCCAAGGCCGCAGCGCCCCTGCCACGCCCGACACGGCATACGCAAGCCTGCCGCCGGAAAAGAAGCAGCGGGTGGTGAAGGCCGCGCTCAACAGGGTGCAGATGTACGCCTCGGAGCTTGACATGAAGAGCACCTACATGGAAGACCTGAACCGCAACAAGCGGATGCACCAGAACGAGGCGATAGGCAAGGTGACGCTGGCCCTGTCGTGCATCATCTTCTTCTTCATCGGCGCGCCGCTGGGGGCGATCATCCGCAAGGGCGGCCTCGGCGTCCCGGTCATCATCTCCGTGCTCGTGTTCATCGTCTACTACATCTTCGAGAACTCCGGCACGAAGATGGCTCGCGACGGGGTGTGGACGGTGTGGTTCGGCAAGCTGATATCCACGGCGGTGCTCGCGCCGCTGGCCGTATTCTTCACCTACAAGGCCAACAACGACTCCACCGTGTTCAACATCGACCTCTACCGCTCGGTGCTCTCCGCCATGCTCGGCCTGCGCCGCAAGCGCCACGTGTTCCGCAAGGAGGTGATAATCAACGACCCCGACTATGCGGCAGACGCCATGCGCCTGGCCGGGGTGAGCCGCGACATAGACACATACACAAGCGAGCACAACCTGCACCGCCTGCCCAACCCGGTGAAGGTGTTCTTCAGGCAAGGCGACGACAGGGCCGTGAGAGACATAAGCACCGAACTGGAGGCGGTGATAGAAGACCTGTCGAACACAAAGGACAAGGTTGTGCTCACGGAGCTTAACCGCTACCCCATCATGGCCACGCACGCCCACACGCGCCCGTTCAAGGCGAAGTGGCTCAACGCCACCGTAGGCATAGTGCTGCCCCTCGGCCTGTTCTTCTACATAAGGATGGTGCGCTTCCGCTTCAGGCTCATGCGCGACCTCAAGGCCATACGCTCCGCCAACGATGCCATCATAGCGCGGATAGGGCAGATGGAGGCAGCCCGCAGCGGCGGCGAAGGGGGCGGGCGGTAGCAAATCCGGCAGGAGCCACGGCGGCCAAGGCAACGGCAGGCGCACATTCCAACCAGCCACACATTATATTAATAATATATGACAGACATCAGACTTGACTCCATAGACGACGCCCTCGACGACTTCCGTGAGGGCAAGTTCGTCATCGTGGTGGACGACGAAGACCGCGAGAACGAGGGCGACCTCATCATCGCGGCCGAGAAGGTCACGCCGGAAAAGGTCAACTTCATGCTCAAGCACGCCCGCGGCGTGCTCTGCGCCCCGATAACGATGAGCCGCTGCGACGAGCTTGACCTCCCGCACCAGGTGGACAACAACACGTCGGTGCTCGGCACGCCGTTCACCGTCACCATCGACAAGCTCGAAGGCTGCACCACCGGCGTGTCGGCACACGACCGCGCCGCAACCATACGGGCATTGGCCGACCCGGAGGCCACGCCGCAGACGTTCGGCCGCCCGGGCCACATCAACCCCCTCTACGCGCAAGACCACGGGGTGCTGCGCCGCTCCGGCCACACCGAGGCCACCATCGACCTGTGCAAGCTGGCCGGGCTATACCCCGCCGGGGCGCTGATGGAAATAATGAACGACGACGGCACCATGGCACGCCTGCCGGAGCTGCGGGCGTTCGCCGACGAGCACGGGCTGAAGGTGATTGCCATCAAAGACCTCATCGCCTACCGCCTGCGCACAGAGTCGCTCATCGAAGTGGGGGCCGAGGTGGACATGCCAACCGCCTACGGCCACTTCAAGCTCGTGCCATTCCGCCAGACAAGCAGCGGGCTGGAGCACATGGCGCTAATCAAGGGCGCATGGAAGCCCGACGAGCCTGTGCTCGTGCGCGTCCACTCGTCGTGCGCCACCGGCGACATACTCGGCAGCAAGAGGTGCGACTGCGGCGAACAACTGCACAAGGCCATGCGCATGATAGACGAAGAAGGCAAGGGAGTGCTCATCTATATGCAGCAGGAGGGGCGCGGCATCGGCCTGATGAACAAGATACGCGCATACAAGCTGCAGGAGGAAGGCTACGACACCGTGGACGCCAACGTACACCTCGGCTTCAAGCCCGACGAGCGCGACTACGGGTGCGGGGCGCAGATGCTGCGCCACCTCGGCGTACACAAAATGAGGCTGCTCACAAACAACCCCACAAAGCGCGTGGGGCTGGAGGCATACGGGCTGGAGATAGTGGAGAACGTGCCAATCGAAGTGACGCCCAACGAGTACGACTACAACTATCTCAAGACGAAAAAAGACCGCATGGGCCACACGCTCCACTTGTAAACGCCACTCCCCACATTACAATTCGTTGAATAAATACATAAAATAATTTAATTCTTTCTTCGGGCAGAATAAATTAATTAATTTTGCAGATAGATTGAAAAATAAGGAAGCAACCATGGCACAACTATCAGACAGACTGCAGCGGTTGGCCCCATCGGCCACACTGGCAATGTCGCAGAAAAGCTCAGAGATGAAGGCGAGCGGCATCGACGTGATAAACCTCAGCGTCGGCGAGCCGGACTTCAACACGCCCGACCACATCAAGGCTGCCGCAAAGAAGGCCATCGACGACAACTATTCAAGATACTCGCCAGTGCCGGGATACCCCGACCTGCGCAAGGCAATCGCAGCAAAGCTGAAAAGGGAGAACGGGCTGGACTACGCCACAAGCGAGATTCTCGTGTCGAACGGGGCGAAGCAGAGCGTCTGCAACACCGTGATGGCACTCGTGAACGACGGCGAGGAAGTGATAATCCCCGCCCCCTACTGGGTGTCCTACCCGCAGATGGTAAAGCTCGCGGGGGGCAACCCGGTGATAGTCAACGCAGGCTTCGACCAGAACTTCAAGATGACCCCGGCACAGCTCGAGGCCGCCATCACGCCAAAGACGCGCCTCATCATACTCTGCTCGCCGAGCAACCCAACCGGAAGCGTCTACTCGAAGGCAGAGCTTGAAGGGCTCGCCGACGTGATAAAGAGGCACGACGACCTCTACGTGCTCGCCGACGAAATCTACGAGCACATCATCTACACCGGGCGCCACGAGAGCATAGCGCAGTTCGAGGGCATGAAGGAGCGCACCATCATCGTCAACGGCGTGTCGAAGGCATACGCCATGACAGGATGGCGCATCGGCTTCATCGCCGCGCCGGAGTGGATAGTCAAGGGATGCAACAAGCTGCAGGGCCAATACACCAGCGGCCCGTGCTCGGTGAGCCAGAAGGCAGCCGAGGCAGCGTACAACTCAGGCCAGGAGTGCGTAGAGGAGATGCGCCAGGCTTTCAGCCGCCGCCGCGACCTCATCGTGAGCCTCACGCGCGAAATCCCCGGCCTGGAGGTCAACGTCCCGGAAGGGGCATTTTACGTGTTCCCCAAGTGCAGCAGCTTCTTCGGCAAGACCGACGGCGAGACAACGGTGAACACATCCACCGACTTCGCCATGTACCTGCTCGAAAAGGCCCACGTGGCCACAGTGGGAGGCGACGCCTTCGGCGACCCGGAGTGCTTCCGCATGAGCTACGCCACGAGCGAAGGCAACATCGCCGAGGCAATGAAGCGCATCAAGCAAGCCCTCGCAGCCCTCAAGTAACGGCAGCGCAGGGCAAAAAGTGGACTTTTCGCATCCAATTGGATTAAAAGATGTTAATCGATGGCCGCGTTGCCAGAAAATTACTATCTTTGTTCCATTGAAACTAAAACCCACTTGCTGCGTGTGGCACGAGTGCCGCCACAGAAACTAAGCTTAAAACAAAATCATTACTATTTATAAACAAAAACAACAAATCAATTATGGCAACAACAAAGCAGGCCGCAGCCCCGGCTAAGAAAAAACAGGGCTTTGGAGGAATGAAGGACGCATGGATTCTCATGGTAATCTGCTGCATCATCGGTTATAGCTTCTATGGATTCGTGCTCGGCGACCCCAGCAACTTCGCAGGCGGCGACACCGCAGGCCACCCGCTGAACCTCATGGGTACCGTCTACAAAGGTGGACCGGTGGTAGGCCTTATCTTCACCCTCTTCCTCACCGTAGTCATGCTCGGCGTTGAGCGCTTCTTCGCCCTCCGCTCCGCATTCGGCACAATGAACCTCGCCAAGTTCACCATCCAGGTGAAGACCCTCATCAAGGCCGGCAAGTTCGACGAGGCCATCGCGCTCTGCAACAAGATGCGCGGTTCGGTTGCAAACGTTGTGCTCGCTTCCATCAACGCCTACAGGGACGTAGAGGCCAACCACAACATCAAGAAGGCACAGAAGATTGCCAAGATACAGCAGGCACACGAGGAGGCAACCCAGCTCGAGATGCCTACCCTGCAGATGAACCTGCCGATCGTGGCAACCATCGTAACGCTCGGTACCCTCACCGCCCTCTTCGGTACTGTGTTGGGTATGATCCGTTCGTTCCAGGCTCTGTCAAGCGGTGGCGGCGCAGACTCAATGGCTCTGTCTCAAGGTATCTCCGAGGCCCTCGTGAACACGGCTTCTGGTATCGCGACGTCTTGGGTAGCCGTGGTTGTTTACAACTTCTTCACCAACAAGATAGACAAGCTCACTTACGCACTCGATGAGGTTGGTTACACAATAGCAACAACTTACGACGTCAACCACTCCGACGAGCTTTAATTGTTTTACCTAATTAAATCATAACTAATGGGTAAAATAAAAATACAGAAAAAGGACGTCTGGATAGACATGACCCCTATGTCTGACGTGATGACGCTGCTTCTGTGCTTCTTCATGTTGACCTCAACATTCCTGCAGCCAGAGCCGATCAAAGTCAACACGCCAAACTCGGTGTCTGAAGCCAAGGTGCCCGAAAACGATGTCCTGACGATTCTTGTCGGCAACGACGGCAAGATATTCTTGGGCACTGAAAACAAGAACAACATGAACGCGATGCTGCAGACCGTGGCAGACAAGTTCGGGTTGTCCTTCAACAGCCAGCAGCTCAAGAACTTCAGCCAGGAGTCGATGTTTGGCGCTCCCATCAGCGCCTTGGGCGACTACCTTAGCTTGGAGAAAGAACAGATGGCCGAAGCAATCAAGTCGCTCGGCATTCCTACCGACAGCATCGATGGCGGGATGAGCGAGTTCCAGGAGTGGGTCAAGGCAGCGCGCGAGGCAAACCCCAATCTTACGATTGCCATAAAGTGCGATGCCAAGACCCCATACAAAGTGGTGAAGACCATGATGTCGGAACTCCAGGACATCAACGAGAACCGCTACAGACTTATCACCAATCTTAAACAAGGGGAGGAGTAACACATGGCAAAGAAAAAAGCGAGCAAGCAGAAGAAAATGAACACCCGCGTGGACTTCACGCCCATGGTGGACATGATGATGCTTCTTATCACCTTCTTCATGCTTTGTACCACCCTTAGCAAGCCTTCGGCAATGTCGCTGGCCATGCCGGCCAACGACCAGAAGCTGACCGAGGAGGAAAAGTCTGTGACAAAGGCTTCTCACACCATCACGATTTATCTTGGCAGCAACGACAAGATTTACTATGTTGCGGGCATCCCGCAGTACGACGATCCCACCTGCATGAAGGAGACCACATGGGGAAGGGAAGGCATCCGCGACGTGCTCATCAAGCACACCACCGAGGAAGGCATCAACCCCGTGGCACGCATCATGCAAGCCAAGGTCAAGCTCGACGAGCGCAAGACCGCCCCAGGCTCGAAGATGACTCAGGAGCAGTATGAGAAGGAGCTCGACCAGTTGCGCAACGGCAACATCAACGGCGAGAAGATTCCCGTGCTCACCATCATCATCAAGCCTCTGGATTCGTCGAACTACAACAACATGGTAGAAGCTCTCGACGAGATGCAGATTTGCAGCATTGGAAAATACGTCATTGACAAGATAACGCCCGACGACGAGAAACTTCTCGCGCTGAAGGGCATCAAGTAATCAATGGCCTACTGATTTTAAATTGAAGGAACTATGTCGAAAATAGATCTAATAGACAATAGCTGGGTCGATCTCGTCTTTGAAGGCAAAAACCAGGAATACGGTGCCTACCGCCTGCGCAAGAGCACGGGCAAGCGCAACTTCTACTCCCTCGTCACCGTGGTTCTCGTGATAGCGGCAATATTCGCTATCGTTATCGCCAAAGTCGCCATCGAGAACGCAATGCCCAAGAAGGTCGCCATCACGACCGACGTGGAGCTTTCCAAGCTGGCGCAGAAGAAGGAGGCAAAGGTTGAGCGCAAGGAGCCGGTGAAGGTCCAGATGGAGCAGAAAGTCGTGGAGAAGGTGAAAAGCTCCGTGAAGTTCACCGCCCCGGTCATCAAGAAGGACGAAGACGTTGCCCCAGAAGACGAGCTGAAGTCGCAAGACGAGCTGGCCAAGACGGCAATAGCCATCGGTTCGTTCGACGTGAAAGGTAACGACGAGGCAGCCGGAGAGATTCTCAAGGCCCAGGAAGTGATCGTACAGGAGAAAGTGGAGGAGCAGGTGTTCGACGTCGTTGAGCAGATGCCCCAGTTCCCCGGTGGCGATGCCGCGCTCTTTGAATATCTGTCCACGCACATCAAGTATCCGGCAATAGCCGAGGAAAACGGTGTGCAGGGCCGCGTAATCGTGACATTCGTTGTTGAGCGCGACGGTTCAATCACCGACGTGAAGGTGGTGAAAGCCGTCGACCCATCTCTCGACAGGGAAGCAGCCCGCGTGGTTGCCGGAATGCCCAAGTGGATTCCCGGTAAGCAGAACGGCGCTGCCGTGCGCGTAAAGTACACTGTGCCTGTGACATTCAGACTGCAGTAATCGATGAACATCAAGACATTCAACATATTTGTTGGATTGACTCTCTTTTTAGGCTTGCTGGCTTCGTGCCACGACAAGCCTAAAAATAGTCGGACTGATACTTACTCATCGGGGACGATTAAGTTCGTCGCCGATGAGAGTTTCAGTCCGATCATTGATGAACAGCGCGAGATTTTCGAGTCAGTCTACCCCGAAGCCAAGCTCAACGCCGTCTACACCAACGAGCTTGACGCCGTGAATATGCTCATGAAGGAGCAGACTTTCCTTGCAATAACATCGCGCAACTTCACTGAAGCGGAGTTCCAAAACCTCAAAGACCGCCGGTTCCTGCCGGCCGCCATCCCGCTTGCTTCCGACGGGCTTGCTCTCATTGTAAACAACACAAACCCCGACACGATTATCTCCGTTGACGAAATCAGGCAGATTCTTAGCGGCAAGGTGAACAAGTGGGATGCGCTGCGCCCAGGCTCGAAGCTTGGCGACATAGAGGTGGCATTCGACAACAAGCAGTCGAGCACGGTGCATTTCTGCGTTGACTCGCTGCTCGGCGGCAAGCCAATCAACAGCCCCAACATCTACGCCGTGAAGAAGTCGGCGGAAGTTATCGACTTTGTCGAGAAGCATCCCAACTCCATCGGCATCATCGGCTCCAACTGGCTCAACGACAAGCGCGACACGACCAACGTCACGTTCAAGCGCAACATCAGGGTGATGGGCGTGAGCAAGATCCACCCCGCAACACCCCAAAGCAGCTGGAAGCCCTACCAGTACTACCTGTACAACGGCAACTACCCACTCATACGCACGATTTACGCATTGGTCAACGACCCAATCCACGGCCTGCCATGGGGATTTGCGAATTTCATGTCGGCCGACTACCGCGGCCAGCTGATTTTCTTCAAGGCAGGTCTGATTCCCCGAAGGGGGAACATCACCGTCAGGGAGGTAAACGTCACCAACGAGTGAGCGCAGGCCGCAGCAGCCTTGCGGCACACGCGGCGCCACGCGCGGCAGCCCACAGCCGCCGCGCATGATTAGGGCAGAGGCCGGAAGGCAAAGCCGGCGATGCCGGCTCCCGAATAGGAAAAAGCTATAAAAGATTTAATATGAAGAGACTCAAGTATTTATTAATCGGAACATTGATGTTGGCACTCTCCGTGCCGACGATGGCACAAGACGAAAACCAGGCAACAATCGATGCCATAACAAAGGTGATAAAGAGCAAGCCGGCCAACCTTGAAGACCAGGTGAAGGCCGTCTACAAGAAGAACAAGAAGAAGGCCGACGTGCTCGTGGCCATGGGCCGCGCCTTCCTTGAGAACAAAGACACCGTAAACGCAACGCAATACGCCGAGTACGCACTGAAGGCCGACAAGGAGTACGCACCCGCTTTCATGCTCTTCGGCGACATTGCCGCCCTCTGCAACGACGGCGGCCTGGCTGCATCCAACTACCAGCAGGCAATATTCTTCGACCCGAAGAACCCCGAGCCATACATCAAGTACGCCAGCGTCTACCGCAAGACCAGCCCCTCCGGAGCCGTGAGCATGCTCGAAAACCTTCGCAAGGAGCGCCCCGACGTGGCCGTTGACGCGCTGATAGGACACGTCTACTACGCATCGCAGGAGTTCCCGCAGGCAGCGGAGAGCTACGCCAAGGCCGACCGCAACGCGCTCGAAATGAGCCAGCTGCGCGAGTATGTCATGGCCCTCTACTTCGCACAGAAGTATGCCGAGAGCCTCGAAGTGGCTAAGTTCGGACTCACCAAGCTGCCTCGCGACGCCGCCTTCAACCGCCTCGCATTCTTCAACAGCACCGACCTGAAGGACTACAACAGCGCACTTACGTATGCCGATGCCCTGTTCAACAAGTCTGACAGCGCCAAATTCTCCTACTACGACTACTCCTATTACGGCAACGCATACAACGGACTGAAGGACTACCCCAAGGCCATCGAGATGTACAAGAAGGCTCTCGAGCAGGAGTTTGACAGCGACGCAAAGCGCGCCGGCGTCATCAAGCAGCTTTCAGACTGCTACGTTGAGAACCAAGACTTCACGAACGCCATCACCACCTACAACGACTACCTGAAGACCCTCGGCACTCCGTCGGCCAACGACGTTGCCGCACTCGCCCAGCTCTACATACAGTTCGCCGACACCATTACGGACTCTACGCGCAACGAGATGTTCAAGAAGGCCGAGCAGGTGTACATCGACATGGAGCAGAAGTATCCCGACGCAGCCGAGTACGTAACCTTCATGCGCGCCCGCGTAAATTCGATGATGGACCCCGAAACCACACAGGGCCTCGCAAAGCCGTTCTATGAGAAGGTTGTTGCCACTATCGAGCCGCGCGAGGAAAAGACTGCCGCCGACAACGCACGCCTCGTAGAGAGCTACCGCTACCTCGGCTACTACTACCTCCTGCAAAACGACAAGGACACGTTCACCTCATACATGAACAAAATCCTTGAAATCGACCCCGAAAACGAAATGGCGAAGAACGCCCTCGGCGCACTTTCGGGCGGAGCGAAGTAAGTAATGTGAACATTTTCAATGATTTAATTCATAAGATGTAGTTTAGTTTTTTTGCGTGGGGCGCATCTGTCTATCGGATGCGCCCCACTTTTTTATTCAAAAAGTTAACGAATTTATAAGAGGTCATCGCTCCTCTACTTTCCGCCAAGTGTGAGATGACGTATGCTTCATCGATTCCACATTTCGTCAGTTAAGGCTAAATGGGTACATTCATTTAACAAAACCAGCTCACAAGAAAGCGAAACCCAAGGAAAAGCCGATTCTTAAAATCCTTTAAAACACGGGGTTGGATATATCGCTCGGGCTCAATAACATAACACACTGATTTTCAAAGGATTGCAAAACGACCCGTTTTGCCTTCCAAAACGGCTCGTTTTAGAAGGCGAAACGGCACGAATCGGAAGGCAAAACGGCCCGTTTCGGAAACCAAAAACAAACAGCAGGCAAGCAGGCACGCGCAAAGGGCATTGTAAAGAAACAGATTTTAACACGGATTTGCGTAACCCAAATCAGCAAAAACCATATCCCGAAGGAATGCCAGCAACAAACAAACCGAACAAAAAGCACAAATAAAAGTCAATTTTACGCATTGAACAAATGTTTTTATCTATTGAACACGCCACAGAACGTTTTTTGGCTAACTTTGTGAATAGCAAGCTGCGCCCGGCAAACTGAGAGCAAGCTCCATTTGCCATCGCTTGCATTGTCATTGCAATAAGCCTCAAAATGGGCTGGCGGGGAACAAGCCACCGCAAGACGGGCGGGAGAGAGCATTGCCGGCGGAAAGAAACAAAGAACAGGCAAGAAACATCGTAACACATAAAAACATTTGAGTCATGAAACACATCTACATTAAACAACTGCTCGCAGCCGCGCTGATAGCGTTCGGCACAGCGGCTTCGGCCCAAGACTTCATGGCCGATGGAATCTATTACTACATAGAGGAGGGAGACAAACAGGAATGCCGGGTGGCACCTGGCGACAAAGACTACGAGGGCATGGTGAGCATACCCGAAACCGTGACATACGGCGAAGCCACATACACCGTGACCGCCATCGGTGACTATGCCTTCAACGATTGCACCGGGCTGACGGGAGTGGCCATACCGGAAACGGTGACGGAGATTGGGCGCAATGCCTTTGCGGGTTGCACTTCACTTACGAGCGTGACCATCCCTAACTCGGTTGGGAAGATTGGCAACAACGCCTTTGAATACTGTAGCGGCCTACAGGAGGCCACGCTGCCCGCCACGCTCGACACCATAAGCTCCAACCTCTTCCTCTTCTGCACGTCGCTCGCTGCGGCACCCATACCCGCCGGGGCCAAGGTGATAGGCGAAAGCGCGTTCAGCAGGTGCAACGCCCTTACGGCAGTGTCCATACCCGACGGAGTGGAGGAAATAGGCCGGTTTGCCTTCGAGGGCTGCAAGTCGCTGGCCTCAGTGGCGCTGGGCAGCACCGTGTCTGCCGTGTGCGAATACGCCTTCAGCAATTGCAGCGCGCTGGCAAGCCTCGACCTCGGCACTTCGGTGCAGACAATAGGCAATTATGCCTTCCGCGGCTGCACGGCACTAACCACAGTCAAGGTTCCCGCATCGGCCACACAGATTGGCGAAAGCGCGTTCTACGGCTGCACCGGGCTGACGGACATCAGCCTCGGAAGCTCGCTGCAGGCGATAGGCGACTTTGCTTTCTTCGGCTGCACGGGGCTGACCAAGGTCGTAATCCCCGACGCCGTGACCACCATCGGGGCCTGTGCCTTCTACAGCTGCACCGCGCTCGAAGCGGTGACGATAGGCCTGGCTGTGGACACCATCGGCAACCAGGCGTTCAAAGACTGCCCCGCTCTGTCTGACATCTATATGCTCTGCGCCACGCCGCCGACGCTCGACGGCGGCGACTGGCTCGACGGCGGCGCGAATCTGCGCGTGAACCTCTACATCCCCGAAGGCTCGCTCTCCGCCTACATGAGCGCAACAGGCTTCTTCATGTTCCACAACGTGGAGGAGATAGACCCCGCATCGGTGGGCGCAGCGACAGCCACGGGCGCACTCACGGTAAAGGCAGCGGCCGGAACAATAGTGGTAGAGAATGCCAAAGGGCGCGTCTCGGTCTACGACGCAGCCGGCGCACTCCTCCGCAGCGCAACGCCAACCGACGGCTGCGCCACCTTCACGCTCCCGCAGGGCAGGGTGTACGTGGTGAAGGCGGGTGGCTCGGCCACGAAGGTGGCGATGTAGCAAAACTCAACGGCCCCCTGCCGCCGACAAATTGTCCGACGGCAGGGGGCCGTTAGCCCTATGCCAATGCCCGGGGCAGCGACAAAGGGCTGCCGCAAGCGACGTGGCTACTTAACCACCACCTTGCGGCCGTTGCGTATGTAGATGCCCTTCGACGGGTTCTCGACACGCACGCCGCCAAGCGTATAATAAGCCCCGTCGCCGGGCCGGGCGTCGGCAGCCACGCCATCTATGCCCGTCACGCGGTTCATCTCGGTGTCGGACAGGCTCACAAGGTTGGTGAAGTAGTTTCCCCAACCATACCAAAGACCGTAGTCTATGGTCTCCCTATAGTCCTCAACAGACCCGCTGCGCACGTAGAGGGTCGCTCCAGGCGCAGTAAACGCATCCAAGCCAAGGTTAGGCGGCGTGGTCGGCGATGCGTAAACCCTATCGAGGGGGCATCCCTGGAATGCATAGTCGTCTATCAGTGCCACCTTGGCAGGTATGGTAACCTCGGCTATCGGCACATTATAAAACGCACGTATGCCTATCTCAACGAGCGAGTCGGGCAGGGAGACGCTGCGCAGCTTCGTCATTGAGAAAGCCCCCTGCCCTATCTTCCTGACGCCTTTTGGAATGTTCACATCGCTTATCGGGGCATACCAGAAGGCCAAATAGCCAATCTCCTCAACCGTGGATGGCAGTGAGATACGGCTAATGGTCGACAGAGAAAAGCCGCTGACGTACCTCAAGCCCTCCGGCAGGCCGACCGTGGCGAGCGACGAGTCGTTGGCAAAGGCATAGTCGCCAATGCCACAGATGCCCGCAGGAACATCGTATGTGGCATCTTCGCGGCCTACCGGGTAGAGCACGAGCCAATCGCCGTCAGCCTGGTGCCTCATCAGCACGCCGTCTTCGTCGAAGTAGTTGGCCGACTCGCCGTCGCCAGCCACAGTTATGTTTTTCAAGCTCTGGCAGTTGTAAAAAGCCGTAGCGTCGAGTTCCAAACCAGCGTTTGTGCGGAACGCCTCCGGCAGGGCTACCGTCTCGAGGCCCGAATAGGCGAAGGCCGAGCCGCCAATTTCCGCCAACTCCCCCGGAAGGGCTATGCCGCGCAGCGAAGAACAGCCAGAGAATGCGGCCTGCCCAACAGACACGAGCGACTCGGGCAGCTTCACGTCAGCCAGCCTCGCGCAGCCCTCGAACGCGCTGCGTCCTATGCTTGTCACGCCTTCGGGAATCTCGACCGAAGCAAGCGAGGCCGCGCCCTCGAATGTACTGAAGCTTATTTCCCGCAGGCCGGACGGCAAGCGCACGCCCTCCAGGCTCGTGCAGCCCTCAAATGCGCTATTGCCCAACTGCCGCAGGCTCTCTCCAAGGTCGATGCGCTCCAGGCCGGTGCATCCCCTGAACGCATAGTTTCCTATATATGCCACTCCGTCGGGCAGGTCAAGCTCGCGCAGGCCGGCGCAATACTCGAACTGGCCGTCAGCTATCTTCTCCAAAGTTGCCGGCAGTTCCACCCTCTCGAGCCGTGACGTCCACTCGCCGTCGGCATATCGCACGAAAGACTGCGAGCGCAAATATGCCACCGGTGCCTTGACCACCAGCTCCGACGGCAGGCCGCTCAGCGCGTCAGCGTCGATAGAAGTGACGGCAAGGCTGTATCCTTCCGCTTCTACGCTGGCCTCAACCACCATCCGCCCGCCGTCGGCAACCGTGTTGCCAACCACGCAGGCCGTGGTCGTGGAAGTTGGCATATACGAAATGTAGTCCACCTGCACAGGAATGCCGCCAACAGTAAACCGGCCCCAGCTGTCGTCGCTTGCGTAAGCCTCTATTCTCCCAATGGGTACGTACACCACGGCATCGGCTCTAAACGCAGGATCCATGTAGTCGTAATCCACCTCTGGCGGCACGTCGCCGAGCGGGTAGACGGCAGCCACCGACGGGAACGCCCCCGCGCCGACGTACACGACCGAGGCAGGCAACGTGACCTCATTCAGCGGGCAGCCGTCGAACGCGCCTGCGCCAATCGAGTCGAGCCGGCCGGGCAACTGTATGTCTGTCATCATGTAGTTGCCCGAAAACGCCTCGTCGGCAATGGTGCGCAGTGCCGAGCCGGTGGCAAACTCTACCTTGTGCGTGGCCGGGCCATAGCTGGCAAGCCGCAGGTTCCTTATCGTCGTCACGGTCTTTGGCACCACCACGTGCGCGACATTGCCTCCCCCTCCAAGCCACATACTCGCTTCGAGGTCGATGCAGTCCACGGTGTAGGCCGTTCCGCCTATGTCCACCGTCTCCGGGATTACGAGCAGCGAGTCGCCCTGGCCGCTGAAGCCGCTGGCGGTTACGGTGTGCGCCGCCGCGTCGTTCACAGTGTAAGTAAGCACATCCGCCCCTTGCCCTTGCGCCATTTGCGCCGCCAACAGCGGCAGCACAGATAATAAAAGTCTCTTGGTTCTCATGCCGTAAATTGTTTATTTTAGTTAGAATTTGTCCTATCCAGCTACGAAAAGTCTCCGACCGATTCCATAACCAAACGCAAAGTTAAGCAAAATAATCGACAAAAACGGCAGGCGAGACCTTGTATTTTGCAGATTTATTAGTATCTTCGCGGTGTGAAGCGAAAACTTACGGACATGGAAACGAGAGACGGCGGAACGCAATACATCCGATTCGACTGGGCAATGAAGCGGCTGCTGCGCCAGAAGGCCAACTTCGGCGTGCTCGAGGGGTTCCTCACGACGCTGCTCGGGGAGAAGATTAAGATTGAGAGACTGCTGGAAAGCGAAAGCAACCAGGAGGACGAGTACGACAAGTACAACCGCGTGGACATACTCGCCGAAGACTCGCGCGGGGAGCTTCTCATCGTCGAAGTGCAGAACAACAGCGAGTACACCTACTTCCAGAGAATACTCTTCGGCGTGTCGAAGCTGCTCACGGAGTACATCAACCGAGGCGAGAGCTACGCCAACGTGCGCAAGGTCTACAGCGTCAACATCGTATACTTCGCCCTCGGCAGCGGCAAAGACCTCGTCTACCACGGCAAGACCGAGTTCAGGGGCGTCAACAAAGGCGACATACTGGAGCTGACGCCGTTCCAGAGGCAGCAGTTCAAGGTGGACACCGTAAGCCAGCTCTACCCCGAGTACTACATACTTAAGGTGAACGACTTCAACCGCGTGGCGAAAACGCCGCTCGAGGAGTGGATTTACTTCCTCAACACCGGCGTGATACCCTCTGACGCCTCCGCCCCAGGGCTGGGCGACGCAAGGGAGATACTCAAGCTCGAGCGCATGGGCAAGGACGAGCTGCGGGCATACTACCGCCACCTCGACAACATAGTGATACTCCGCGACAACATCTTAACCGAACGCGAAGAAGGCATTGCCGAGGGAATGGAGAAGGGTATCGCCAAAGGGCGCGAGGAAGGAATAGCCAAAGGACGCGAGGAGGGAATAGCCGAAGTGGCGCGGAAGATGAAGCGGAAAGGCATTCCCGACAATATGATAGCGGAGGTGACCGGACTCTCCGCCGACGAAATAAACGCCTTGGACTGACAGTCCAGGCACAGCGAAAACAGCATTAGAAAAATAAAGCAACTGTTTATGGAAATGAAAAAGACACTACTCTGCGCCGCGCTATTGGCCGCCGGCGCGGCTGCTGCGGCCTCCGAGTCGCGGCAGGACTCGCTCTACCTGTTCTCTTACACCACCTCTGCAGCCAACAACACCACCGGGCTGCACCTGGCATGGAGCGCCGACGGGCAGCGGTGGCAGAAGATCGGTGGCGAGTTTGCCTTCGTAAAGAGCGACTACGGCCCCTGGGGCAGCGGCAAGCGGATGTACGACCCCGTGCTGGAGCGTATGCCCGGCGGCGCGTGGGCGTGCTCGTGGCTCGTTGGCAAGGACGGCAAGACCATGGCGCTCACCGAGAGCCGCGACCTGCTGCTGTGGAAACCGCAGGACTATGTGTCCTCGCGCGTAAAGACGGGCCCTAACCGCAGCGTGCCGCGCGACACGGTGACGTTCACCGACGGCAGCCGCGCCGTGGGCCGCATACACCGCGTGGAGAGCCGCGCAGTGGAGGATGCCATCGCCGGGTGCGAGCTGGCGCAATACCGCGCGGCCAAGAACGCCGAGCTGATGAAGGACGACCCCGCGCGGTTCAAGGGGCTTAAGGACGTCAGCGTCACCGTGACGGCGCAGCCGTCGGCCGGGAAGGCCATCAGCCCCGACCTATTCGGCGTGTTCTTCGAGGACATAAACTATGCCGCCGACGGCGGACTCTACGCCGAGCTCGTGCAGAACCGCGACTTTGAATATACCACCGAGGGCCGCAAGCGCCACAAGGACTGGGGGCCGACATACGCCTGGCGCACCACCGGCGGGGCCTCCGTGGAGATTAAGACCGACAACCCCATACACGCCAACAACGCCCACTACGCCCTGCTCACGGTCAGCGAGGCGGGCGGCGCGCTCGCCAACACGGGCTACGGCGGCATAGCCGTGGAGCACGGAAAGAAATACCGGGTGTCCGTATTCGGCAAGGCGGTCGGCGGCGACAACCGCCGCGTGCGCCTGGCCCTGCGCTGCAAGGACGGCCGCACCATCGGCTCCGCAGCCGTGACGCTGCCCAAAAGCGGCTGGCGGCGGCTCGAAGCCACCATCAAGGCCACGGCAAGCGACCCCGAGGCCGAGCTGGCCGTGATACCCGAAGAGGCAGGGCAGTATGCCATCGACATGCTCTCGCTCTTCCCATACGACACGTTCAAGGGCCGCGAGAACGGCCTCAGGCGCGACCTCGCCCAAGCCATAGCCGACCTCAAGCCCCGCTTCGTGCGCTTCCCCGGCGGCTGCGTGGCCCACGGCAACGGCCTGGCGAACATCTACCGGTGGAAGAACACCGTAGGCCCGCTCCACGAACGCAAGGGGATGTACAACATCTGGAACTACCGCCAGTCCATGGGCCTGGGCTTCTATGAGTACTTCCAGTTCTGCGAGGACATCGGGGCAGAGCCGCTGCCGGTGGTGGCGGCAGGCGTGCCGTGCCAGAACTCGTCGCTCGGAGGCGACGGACAGCAGGGCGGACTGCCCCTGGGCGAGGAGATGGACGAGTACATACAGGACGTGCTCGACCTCATCGAGTGGGCCAACGGCGACAAGTCGACCACCTGGGGCCGCGTGCGGGCCGAGGCCGGCCACCCCGAGCCGTTCGGCCTGAAGTACCTCGGCATTGGCAACGAAGACCTGATCTCAGAGGTGTTCAAGGAGCGGTTCAAGCTCATCTACGACGCCGTGAAGGCAAAATATCCCGACATCACCGTCATCGGCACGGCCGGGCCGTTCTACGAAGGCTCCGACTATGAGTATGGCTGGCAGTTCGCCAAGGAGCTGGGCGTGCCGATGGTAGACGAGCACTACTACTGCCCGCCGGGGTGGTTCATACACAACCGCGACTTCTACGACGCCTACGACCGCCGCGGGCCGAAGGTCTACCTCGGCGAATATGCCTCGCACGCCCCCGGCAGGCCCAACAACATGGAGACCGCGCTCACCCTCGCGCTATACATGACCGAGCTGGAGCGCAACGCCGACGTGGTGAGCCTGGCCAGCTACGCGCCCCTCATGGCGCGGCGCGGCGACACGCAGTGGACGCCCGACATGATGTACTTCGACAACACGTCCATCCGCTTCACCACCGACTACTACGTGCAGCGTATGTTCGGACAGAACGCGGGCGACACCTACATACCCGCCACCGTGGCCCCCGACAACGCCCGCGAGGACGTATGCCTGCGCATCGGGCAGTCCATCGTGCGCGACAAGGAGACCGGCGACGTAATCATAAAGCTGGCCAACCTACTGCCCGTGCGCGTGGAATGCAAGCTGAACCTCGGCTCACTTGTGGCCGACGGCACGCCTACGGTTGAGGAGCACATCGCAGGCACGCCCTCCGACTCACGCGCCAAGCCCACGAGGATGGAGGGAACGATAAACAGAACGCACACCATCGGCGTGGAGCCTTACTCCTTTACCGTGATAAGGGCAAAGGCACCTGCCGCAAAGAAGAAATAAAAACGACAAAAACACAACAATGAAAAAGACTCTTACAGCCATCTTGGCGGCCATGCTGACCGCAGCCGCCGCGCCGACAGCATCGGCGCAAAACCCGCAAAAGGGCGACTACGGCTACCTGTTCTGCCACATGAGCGGGCGCGGCGAGTGGACGGCCTACGCCATCAGCCGCGACGGATTCAACTACCACGACCTGCGCGGGGGCGAACCCGTGTTCGACCAGAAGAAGCTTGCCGGCATAGAGGGCGGCACGCGCGACGCTTACATCTGCCGCAAGCACGACTGCTCGGGCTACCTCATGGTGACCACCGATATGTGCGTGGCCAAGAGCAAGGTGTGGGACAACTACGGCATCAACCTCCTCACCAGCGACGACATGCTGAACTGGAAGTCCACGACGTTCGACTTCCGCAAGGGCGCGGCCATCTTCTCCGACAAGGACAGCCCCGACCCATACAAGGACTACTCTAAAATAAACCGCGTGTGGGCACCGCAGATATTCTGGGACCCGGCATACGTGTGGCCCGACGGGCGCAAGGGCGGCTACCTCATATACTACTCCATGCTCAACCGCGCCGAGGAAGGCTACGACCGTATGTATTACTCATACGCCGACGAGTCGTTCACCACGCTCACCAAGCCGCGGCTGCTCTTCGACTGGGGCTATGCCACCATCGACGCCGACATCAACTACCTTGCCTCCGACGGCCTCTACCACATGATGATAAAGAAGGAGGGCGGGCAGCGCGGCCTCTTCACCGCCACGGCGCCTAAGCTGACAGGCCCCTGGAGCGAGCCGGTGGAGGACGACTACGTAGACTTCGAGGGCAACAAGAAGTGCGAGGGCGTGTCTGCCTTCCAGCTCGCGGGCGACTCTACGTGGGTGATCGGCTACATCGAGTACTCCTCTAAGCCCAAGCGCTACCGCCTCTGCCGGGCCGACAAGTACCTGCGCAACTTCCACTCCCCGCAGGACATAAAGGGCGTGGAGGCCCCGCAGCACGGCTCTTTCATGCGGCTCACCAAGGAGGAATACGACCGCCTGGAGGCCTGGGGAAAGGGAAATTAAGAGTCAAGGGTTAAAAGTTAAGGATTAGGGCTGCGCCAGCCCACCTGGCGGCAAACAGTGTGCGCAGGCGCATCCCATTAGTCCTATCAGACTAATTAGACCTATTAGGCCAATAAGCCCTATAGGCCAAATAAGAGAAAAGCAACGCGCCGCGCCCTTCATCGGGCGCGGCAAAATTATAATCAACGCGAAATGGAAAAGAAACTAAGACCGGCGTCGCTCTGCGTCCGCGCAGGGTGGACGCCCAAGAACGGCGAGCCTGTCGAGCCGCCAATCATCCAGAGCACCACGTTCAAGTATGACGACAGCGACGAGATGGCCCTGCTCTTCGACCTGAAGAAAGAGGGCTACTTCTACACCCGACTGCAAAACCCCACCAACGACGCCGTGGCGCAAAAGATTGCCGCGCTCGAAGGCGGCGTGGGCGCGGTGCTCACGTCGTCGGGGCAGGCGGCAAACTTCTACGCGGTGTTCAACATCTGCGAGGCGGGCGACCACATAGTGGCCTCGAACGAGATTTACGGAGGCACCTACAACCTCTTCGGCGTGACGCTGAAGAAGCTCGGCATCGACTGCACCTTCGTAAACCCCGAGGCCGGCGACGAGGAGATTGAAAAGGCGTTCCGCCCCAACACAAAGGTGCTGTTCGGCGAGACAATCTCCAACCCCGGCTGCAAGGTGCTCGACATAGAGCGCTTCGCCCGCCTGGCCCACAGCCACGGCGTGCCGCTCATCGTGGACAACACCTTCGCCACGCCCATCAACTGCCGCCCGTTTGAGTGGGGGGCCGACATCGTTACGCACTCGACAACAAAATACATGGACGGCCACGCCATGCAGGTGGGCGGATGCGTGGTGGACAGCGGCAACTTCCCGTGGCTCGACCACGCCGACCGCTACCCCGGGCTGTGCGCCCCCGACGAGTCGTACCACGGACTGGTGTATGCCGAAGCCTTCGGGAAGATGGGCTACACCACCAAGCTCGTGGCGCAGCTCATGCGCGACCTCGGCTCAGTGCCGTCGCCCATGAACTCGTTCCTGCTCAACATCGGCCTGCAGACGCTCCACCTGCGCGTGCGCCAGCACTGCCAGAACGCGCAGAAGGTGGCCGAGTTCCTTAGCGCCGACCCGCGCGTGGCATGGGTGAACTACCCCGGCCTGCCCGGCAACCCCTACCACGCCCTTGCCGAGAAATACCTGCCACAGGGCAGCTGCGGCGTGATGGCCTTCGGCCTTAAGGGCGACCGCGGCACCGCAGTGAAGTTCATGGACTCGCTGCAGATGGCGAGCATCGTCACCCACGTGGCCGACGCACGCACCTGCGTGCTCCACCCCGCCAGCCACACCCACCGCCAGCTCTCCGACGAGCAGCTGCGCGAGGCCGGCATCGCGCCCGACCTCATACGCCTCTCGGTGGGCATTGAGGACGTGGAGGACATTCTCGACGACATACGCCAGGCCCTCGACAAGCTCTGACACACAAAAGCCAACAATGCGAAGCGGCACGCGAATGCCGCCCACTGATGTGGCCGCCCATAGCCGGGGCGGCCACTTTTTTGCCCATCCATCACCAGCAGCTTACTTGAAATATTGCAACTAAAAACCGCCACAGGCCGCCTTGAATTTAACACAGGGCGGAAACGCGCCGCAAAACGACCCGTTTCGGCTTGCAAAACGGCCTGTTTCGCAGTCCAAAACGGCACGTTTCGGGGCGCAAAACGCCCCGTTTTGCAATACGCTGTGTGCCAGGCTGTTATGCAGCCTGGCACATCTTGGCGCACGTTAAGTTAAAAATGTTAACGCCAGAAGGCATCACGCCACCGGCCACCGGCGCCCCGCAAGGCCGTGGTGCGCGTATGCCCGCGCCCCCACCCGGCCACGACAAACCCGCAAGCCGGGGCGCACGGCAAAGGCCAGGGCCGCCAGGCAGGTGCAAAAAAGCGCAGCCGGGGCGGAAGTCCGCCACCGGCTGCGCCGATAGTATGAAGTTTATGAAAAGATTACGGTCAGAACTGCCACCACCGTTTCTTCTTGCCCGTCCGTCCGCTGCCGCCGCAGTCCATCGCCGAAGCACCGCTTTCGGCCTCGGCAATGAGGTCGGCCCAAGTCTTGCCTCGGCTAACCATGCGGTAGATGGTTCCCCAGTCGGGCAGCCCGCCGAGGTTGCGGTCGTCGATAAAGAGGTCGGCCTTGAGCTTGCGGCTGAAGTGCGGGTTGTTCGCTTCGGTCTCCTCCGGGTAGTCGTGGTTTACCGCCCAGAACTCCACGCCCCTCTCACGGCACCATTCCACGGCCTCCCGCAGCAGCTCGCCCTCGCGCACAGTCCAGAGTATGAGCCTGTGGCGGTCGTTGATGAGCATCTTGAGCGTGTCTATGGCGAAAGGCCGCTCGGGGCCTATAGCCGGATAGCGGTGCTCAACTATCGTCCCGTCGAAGTCGATGGCAATGGTCATCTCTTTATCGAATTGTCGGCCGAGTTGCCGTAGTGGCTGTTGGCGTAGCTGCCATACGTGGCGTAGCCGTAGTGCCCGTACTTGCCGTAGCGACCGTAACCGTAGTAGTAGCCGTACTTCTTCTTCGACATATCCACACCGTTAAGCACAACGCACATATTCGGCAGCTTGTTTTCGGCAGCTAAGGTGTTGATGCTCTCGAAGCTCGACTTGGGAGTGTAGTCGGCGCGGCATATTACCACCGACACGTCGGCGAGCCGCCCGATCTGCAGAGTGTCCGACACGAGGCCCACGGGCGCGGTGTCCATGATGATGTAGTCGTACCTCTCCTTCAGGTGGGCAACGATGTTTGCCATGTTCTCGCGTGCCAGCAGCTCGGTGGGGTTGGGCGGCACGGGGCCTGCGAGCATCAGGTCGAGGTTGGCGTTCACTCCCGACGGCTGTATCTGGCTGTCGATGTCGGCCACGGTGGGGTTGCCCTTGGCCAGCAGCGGCGTTATGCCGAGGCTGCGGTCGGCAATGCCGAAGAGGCGGCCAAGCGCCGGGCGGCGTATGTCGAGGCCCATCAGTATCACGCGCTTGCCGAGCAGCGCGAAGCTTACGGCCAGGTTCGCCGCGTTGAAGGTCTTGCCCTCGCCCGACATCGACGATGTGAACATTATCACCTTCTGCCCCTCGCTAAGCATGAACTGTATGTTTGTGCGCATGGAGCGGAATATCTCGTCTATCTGGTTGTTCTGGTTCTCCTTCACCACAATGCCCGCCGAGCTTTTGGCGCTCTCGCTCGCCACGGCCACGTCGGCCACGATTGGCAGCGGGGTGAGGCGCGCCACGTCGTCGTGTCCCTCAATCCTGAAGCGCAAGAGCTGCATGAGGTAGAGCACGAGGAACGGTATGCCCACGCCGAACACGAGCGCGGCGAGCATTATCATGCTGCTCTTGGGGCTTACCTTGCCGCCATAGAGCGGGTCGTCTATGAGCGAGCCCTTGTCAGCCGTGGCGGCAAGCGATATGGAGTTCTCCTCGCGCTTCTGCAGTAGCATGAGGTAGAGGCCCGACTTCACCTCCTGCTGGCGGCCAATTTGGGTGAGTATGCGCTCCTGCTCCGGCGTGTTGGCTATCTTGCTCTTGTAGAGGTCGTATTGCTCCTTTATGCTGTTGTAGGTAATCGTCGCGCTGTGGTGCGCCTGGTTGAGGGCCTTGCGCAGGCTCTCAACGAGCTGGTCGAGCGTGCCGGTGAGCGCCACCACCTGCGGGGCAATCTCCGATGCGGAGTTGAGCAGCCTGTTGCGCTCGAGCACAGTCTGGTTGAACTTGCTGATGAGCGCCGTCGATGCCACGTCCTGCAGGCCGATGTTCGACGGTATTATCTGGTACTTGTTCTCCGGGTTGTCAATGTATTCGCGCAGGTAGTCGAGCAGCTGCCTCTGCGTCTCGGCCTCGGAGAGCTTCTGCGAGTAGGCGCTCGACTGCGCGAGCGTCTCGGTGGCGTCGAGCTTCAGCTGCGTGAGGTTGTGCTGGCGCTTGTAGCTTTCGAGGTCGCCCTCGGTCGTGCCAAGCTCCGCGTTTATCTTCTCGAGCCTCTCGTTGATGAACTTCTCGGTCTTGATGGCTATCTCGTTCTTGTCGGCGTTGGCCTGCTCGTTGTAGCAGACCACGAGCTGCCGCAGGAAGTCCTCGCCCCTCTCGACGATGTTGTCGCTGATGGTTACGAGGGCGATGGTGGTCATCTTCGACGTTGGTTCCACCGACATGGAGCCGATGTAGCGCGCTGCCACGGCCGACGGCGGCACTATGCTGACGAGCAGCGTGCGCTCCCTCGTGTCGGCGGGGATGGCGTGGAGGTTCGGGGTGAATGTAAGCTCTCCCGCATACGTCTTCACCTTGGCCGGCAGCGAGGAGAACGTGGCCTGGAAGGGCTTCTCCGGCTCGGCGTCGTCGGTGGTGAGCACCTTGCCCTCCACGCGGTACTTGCCGCCCTCGGCGTTCACCTTCATCTTCACGCCGAGCGTCCTCACGCTGCCCGACCCCTCGTCCATGCGGCGCAGCGAGGCGGTGTCGAGGTCAACGTTCAGCATCTGCGTGTTGTAGATGAGCTGGTCCTTGAGGCGCCCATCGAGCCTGTACTCGGTGTAGAGCTTGAGGTCTTTCACCACCTCCCGCGCCAGTATGTGGCTGTTGAGGATTTCAACCTCGTTGTCGATGCCGTTGCTGCTGGACACGAAGCCGAGGTCTTGCATGTTGGCGAGCATCTGCGAGCCGCCTCGCGGCTGCCCGTTGGTGTCGTCTTTGATAAGGATTTTCACCGCGACTTGGTAGACCGGGCTTTTGTACCTAAGGTAAACCACCGCGAGGCATAGGCAGACAAACACCGACAGGGCGAACCACTGCCAGTTGAGCAGGAACATCGTGAAAATGGACTTGAGGTCGAACTGCGACTCTTGCTCCGCTTGCGGAACGTTCCCACTGCCGTTGATTGCGTCTTTGTTGTTGTTCTCCATCAGGACTGTCTGTTTATTTTCGGGCCGTAGTTCCCGGCCCGCGCTTGCTTGTTAATGTTTGTTTGACTTTCAGTTCCAGGCCCCGTCAGAGGCTCATGAGGTATTGCCCGTAGGCGTTTTTCAGCATGGGCTTGGCCAGCTCGTGCAGCTGCCGGCGGTCTATCCAGCCTTGGTTGAAGGCTATCTCCTCGAGGCAGGCCACCTTAAGCCCCTGCCGCTTCTCTATCACTTCTATGAAAGTGCTCGCCTCGCTGAGGCTGTCGTGGGTGCCGGTGTCGAGCCACGCGAAGCCCCTCTGCAGCGTCTTGACCTTCAGCTGCCTGCGCTCGAGGTAGCACTGGTTCACCGACGTGATTTCCAGCTCGCCCCTCTCGCTGGGCCTTACGCCCTTGGCCACCTCCACCACGCTGTTGGGATAGAAGTAAAGCCCCACCACGGCATAGTTGGACTTTGGCCGCGCGGGCTTCTCCTCTATGCTTATGCAGTTGCCCTCGGCGTCGAACTCGGCCACGCCGTAGCGCTCCGGGTCGTTCACATAGTAGCCGAACACGGTGGCCAGGCCGCGCCCCTCGGCTGCCTCCACGCTTTCCCTGAGCATCCCGGTGAAGCCGCTCCCGTAGAAGATGTTGTCGCCCAGCACGAGGCACACGGCGTCGCCGCCGATGAAGCGCTCGCCTATCAGGAACGCCTGCGCCAGCCCGTCGGGCGACGGTTGCTCGGCATACTCGAACCTCATGCCGAGGCCTACGCCAGTGCCGAGCAGCCTCTTGAACCCCGGCAGGTCTTGCGGCGTGCTTATGACGAGCACCTCGCGTATGCCGGCGAGCATCAGGGCGGATATTGGGTAATACACCATCGGCTTGTCGAAGATGGGCAGCAACTGCTTGCTCACGCCCTTCGTGATGGGATAGAGCCTCGTGCCGCTACCCCCGGCCAACACTATGCCTTTCATGCTTGTGCCTGGTTATGTGATAGAAATTTTTTGCAAAGGTAATGTTTTTTCTCTTACCAATGCTGAATTTATGTTGAAAATCATTCCTTTCTCGCGGAAAATAAGTAACTTTGCACACAATTATTGAATTATTGCGGGCTACGGGCAGCTTCCGCAACCCTTGCCTGCCGCCGCGGCGCGGGCGCGACGCGCCGCCCAAACACTTAAGACGAAATGAACATTATATCCAAATTGCTCGGGCGGAAGGAGCCCGAGGGGCAGAGAGTGGGCGGAATGGAGGACTACATGACGCTCGTGCGGGTGTACTTCCAGGCCGTGATAGCCTCTGAGCTGGGCATCGCCAACCTGTCGATGTTCCCCGACCTGCGCGTGTTCAAGACCACGCTCCACGTGCCCACCGTGAACAACAAGCTGGGCGTGGGCGAGAAGGCGAGGTGCCGCAAGATGCTGAAGGAAATCTACTCCGCCGACGACGACTTCTTCAAGGAGATAGACCAGAGCATCCGCCGCCGCTGCCGCAAGCTGCAGGACGTGCAGGTCTACCTCGTGCAGTTCCAGAACTTCACGCAGGAACTGATGATGCTCATGGGCAACCTGATGAAGTTCAAGCTCCGCCTGCCGTCGTTCCTGAAGAAGGCCATGTACTCCATGACCGAGAAGACGGTGGACAACATCTTCCACAAGGACAACTACACCGAGCCTGGGGTGATGAAGGCGGTGGTCTCCGTGCGCGAGTACTCGCAGCGGCTCGGCTTCTCGCAGCGGTGGATAACCAACTTCGTGTACACCGTGGTGATGCTCGCCAAGAAGGAGCCGCAGCCAAAGGACGACGGCGGCAAGTGAGAGAGAAGGAACACCAGGCAACCGCCCCCGCAACGCCCGGCGGCACACCGGCGGCGGGGGGATTCGGCAACACTGTGCCAGGGAGGCGCACACGATGACCCCAGACGACAAGACACTCGTACACTTCCAGACCCGCGTGAGGCAGATGCTGCTGCGGTTCGAGCAGATGAAGAAGGAGAACGCCGACCTGCGGGCGGCGGTCGGGGCCAAGGAGCGGCAGATCGAGGAACTCGAAGGGAAGCTGCGCCGGAAGTCCGACGACTACGACACGCTCAAGATGATGAAGATGGTGGAGGTGTCCGACGACGACATCGAGCGCACCAAGAACCGGCTCGCGGCACTGATAAGGGATGTTAACAAATGCATCGCAATCTTGTCGGAGCAGAAATAGGCTGACGACACATGACAGGACAGACCGGCGGGAAACTGCACATCAGGCTGCACGTCTACGACGAAGAGGTGGAAGTGGTGATCGACCGCAAGGACGAGGAGCACTACCGGGCTGCAGCCAAGCTCATAACAGACCGATACAACGTCTACGCCCAAATATTCAAGGGGCGCAAGAGCGACCACACCATAGCACTAATGACACTGGTGGACATCGCGCTGCAGTACCAGAAGGAGCGCGCGCGCAACGACACCGGGCCATACGAAGATATTCTCACGCGACTGTCTGCCGAAATCGAAAACGCCTTGGGGGAGAAGAAATGAGAATATTAACTTTATAAACAAACTATATGGACATAACAGTAATTATCGCCGCGGCCGCCTTCATCATCGGAGGGCTGGGCGGTTATCTCGTTTTCCGATATATCTTGAAAGGGAAATACAATGAGATGCTCGAAGCCGCCGCAAAGGAGGCCGACGTGATGAAAGAGAAAAAGCTCCTCGAAGTGAAGGAGAAGTTCCTCAACAAGAAAAGCGAGCTGGAGAAGGAAGTGCAGGTGCGCAACCAGCACATACAGCAAAGCGAGAACAAGCTCAAGCAGCGCGAGCTGTCGCTCAACCAGCGCCAGGAAGAGCTGGGCCGCCGCAAGAACGACCTCGACAACCAGCAGGTGCGCATCGACAACGAGAAGAAGCTGCTGCAGATGCGCTCCGAGGAGCTTGAGAAGATGCAGCTGCAGGAGCGCGACAAGCTCGAGGAGCTGTCGGGCCTGAGCGCCGAGGAGGCCAAGCAGCGGCTCGTGGAGGCCATGAAGGACGAGGCCAAGACCGACGCGCAGAGCTACATAAACGAAATAATGGACGAGGCGAAGCTCAACGCCAACGCACAGGCGCGCAAGATCGTGATACAGACCATACAGCGCGTGGCCACCGAGACGGCCATCGAGAACAGCGTGAGCGTGTTCCACATAGACAACGACGAGGTGAAAGGCCGCATCATAGGCCGCGAGGGCCGCAACATACGCGCCCTGGAAGCCGCCACGGGCGTGGAAATCGTGGTGGACGACACGCCGGAGGCCATCGTGATCAGCGCCTTCGACCCCATACGCCGCGAGGTGTGCCGCCTGGCCCTCCACCAGCTCGTGTCCGACGGCCGCATACACCCCGCCCGCATAGAGGAAGTGGTGCAGAAGGTGAAGAAGCAGCTCGACAACGAAATAATAGAGACGGGCAAGCGCACGGCCATCGACCTGGGCATACACGGCCTGCACCCGGAGCTTATACGCATCGTGGGCAAGATGAAGTACCGCAGCTCCTACGGCCAGAACCTGCTGCAACACGCACGCGAGACGGCCAACCTATGCGCCGTCATGGCCTCCGAACTCGGCCTCAACCCCAAGAAAGCCAAGCGCGCCGGGCTGCTGCACGACATCGGCAAGGTGCCTGACGAGGAGAGCGAGCTGCCCCACGCACTCTACGGAGCCAAGATTGCGGAGAAGTACAAGGAGAAGCCCGACATCTGCAACGCCATAGCCGCCCACCACGACGAGTGCGAGATGAACACGCTGCTCGCCCCGATAGTGCAGGTGTGCGACGCCATCAGCGGCGCACGCCCCGGAGCGCGGCGCGAAATCGTGGAGGCATACATCAAGCGGCTCAACGACCTCGAGGCCATAGCCATGAGCTACCCCGGCGTGACCAAGACCTACGCCATACAGGCCGGGCGCGAGCTGCGCGTGATAGTGGGCGCCGACAAGATGGACGACAAGGCCGCCGAGGCTCTCTCCGGCGACATAGCCAACAAGATACAGACCGAGATGACCTATCCCGGACAAGTGAAGATTACCGTAATCCGCGAGACGCGCAGCGTGGCCTACGCAAAGTAAGCCACCCGCCGCGGGCTGCGGCCCGGCGGGAGACACAGCCAAAGGCGGCGGCATGGGGCAAACACCCGTGCCGCCGCCTTTGCGTCTGGGCAGCCGGAAGCCAATGCGCCACCCCGCCACCCCGCGCCCGTGCCGCCGGGAGCGGCGCACAACGCGGGCGCACAAAACCCGGCGGGCGGGCCGACCTGCCGCGCCCAGGCAAGCCGCCGGGCAGGCGGCGCAGGCAGGCAAAGATAGTTGAATATATGCAAACAGAAGGCGGCACGGCAGCCGCCGTTTTAACACCAGGGCGGGATTGGATTGCAAGACGGGCCGTTTTGCGCCCTGAAACGGGCCGTTTTGGCTTGCGGAACGGCACATTTTGGAAGCCAAAACGGCACGTTTCGCAAATCGCTGGGAGCCAAGCGGTTACGCAAGGCGTGCGCAACCGCTCAATTTTAACGTAAAAATGTTAAAGGAACGAAGTGAAGAGTGAAGGGTGGAAAGTGGAGAATCAATGTGCTTTTGCGCTTGCCACCCTTCCCGTCCCCTTGGCGGGGCGGCACCTAATTCGTAACGCTGAGCACACCGTATGCGCCCGTCGTGCGGGCGTTGCGGTAGCGCGTGAGCCGGTCGCCGTCCTCGCGGCCGGGCGAGCCGGCGGAGATTATCCCGCCGTTGTTCATGTCGTAGGCGCAATGGCAGTTGGGGCAGGAGGCAATGCCGCTGTCGCTCATGTCGAGCGAGCGGTCCACGAGGCCCGTGCCGGTGTAGCAGTTGGGGCATTGGTCGTCGTAGGCGCAGAACACGGGCGCGGTTATGTCGGCGTTGCCGTAGCCCACTATTATGCCGTTGTGGCGGCCAAGGCGGAACGTGCGCTGCTGGTCGATGGCGTTGGCAATGTCCGGCTCAGACTGCTGGCCGTGGTTGTTCTCAAACAAAAAGTAAGTCACCCCCGACCTCTCCGCGGTGGAGATGCGGCAGAACACGCCCGGCGACATCACGTCCATGGCCGAGGCGAGCGTGGCGTTCTGGTGTACGGAGTTGTCGAACACGAGGAAGCACGGCTCGTTGGTGAACTCGTCCTCCGCCTCGTTGCACGACGAGGCGAGCGCGGCGGCCGCGAGGGCCACGAAAAAAGCCCTCGCGCTCATGCCAGCAGCTGCTTTTCGGCTTCGAGCATCCGCTCGAAGTGGAACCCGGCCATGGTATCTTCCATCATGGCCACAATCTTGTCGTTCTGCAGGTTGCCTATGCTGCCCTCGTGGGTGTGGCAGATGTGCTTGTCGGCCACGAACGTGCCGGCCTCTATCTCCAGCCCCACCTTCTTGTAGGCGTCGCGGAAGGGCATCCCGGCGGCGGCGAGGCGGTTGACCTCCTCCACGGAGAACATCGCGTCGTACATCGGGTTGTCCAGTATGTCGCGGCGCACCTCCATGCGGTTTACAATGTAGGCCGCCATGTCGAGGCAGTCGGCCAGCTCGCCGAACGCAGGCAGGTAGACCTCCTTTATAATCTGCAGGTCGCGGAAATAGCCCGACGGCAGGTTGTTCATAATGAGCGTTACCTGCTGCGGCAGCGCCTGCAGCTTGTTGCACTTGGCGCGTATCAGCTCGAACACGTCGGGGTTCTTCTTGTGCGGCATGATGGAGCTGCCCGTGGTGCATTCCTTCGGCAGCCTCACGAAGCCGAAGTTCTGGCTGTTGAACAGGCAGGCGTCGAAGGCCAGCTTGGCCAGCGTGCCGGCCACTGACGCCATGGCGAAGGCCACGTTGCGCTCCGTCTTGCCGCGCCCCATCTGCGCGTACACCACGTTGTAGTCCATGGAGTCGAAGCCGAGCAGGCGCGTCGTCATCGAGCGGTCGAGCGGGAACGACGAGCCGTAGCCCGCCGCCGAGCCGAGCGGGTTGCGGTTGGCCATGGCGTAGGCGGCCCGCACGAAGAGCATATCGTCGGCCAGGCTCTCGGCGTAGGCGCCGAACCACAGCCCGAACGAGCTTGGCATGGCCACCTGCAGGTGGGTGTAGCCCGGCATGAGCACGTCCTTGCAGGCATCGCTCTTGGCTATAAGCTCGTCGAACAGAGCCTTTGACTTCCGGGCGATGTCCATCAGCCCGTGGCGCGTGAAGAGCTTCAGGTCCACCAGCACCTGGTCGTTGCGCGAGCGCCCGCTGTGTATCTTCTTGCCCATGTCGCCGAGGCGGCGCGTGAGCATAAGCTCCACCTGCGAGTGGACATCCTCCACCCCGTCCTCAATTGCGAACTCGCCGCGCTCGCAGGCGGCGTATATGTCCTTCAGCTCGGCCAGCAGGCAGGCCAGCTCGGGGCGCGAGAGCAAGTGTATGCTCTCAAGCATCGTGATGTGGGCCATGGAGCCGAGCACGTCGTACTTGGCGAGGTAGAGGTCAAGTTCGCGGTCGCGCCCCACGGTGAACCGCTCGATTTCCTTGTCGGCCTCAAAGTCTTTTTCCCAGAGTTTGTTTGGCATAGGTCTTTGTTATAAATAATGTGTGGCAGTGGGAGCGTGTGGCGCAGGGTGCGCTGCGGGCACCGCTCACTCGTAGCATATCGCCGCGAGCGCGTCGGCAACCTTCTCCACGCCGTCTGATAGCGGGCCGGCCACCATGCCCTTTATCAGCGGGTTGAGTTCCGCCTTCACCGTAACCTTGAGCTTGCTCGACGTCTCGGTGACCGGGAGCACCTGAATCCAGAGGTTGAACGGTATCGGCGAGCGTTCGGTCTCAAACTTCACGCACTTGGGTTCCTCGCGCTCCACGATGCGCAGGCACAGCTGCCCCACCGGCGGCACGGCCACGGTGATGCTGTCGCTGTCGAAGCTAAGGTCCTTCACCTTGTCGGCGGGAATCCTGTCGCGCACTCTCTCGACGTTACTCAGGTCGCTCAGCATGGCATAGACGGCCTGCTGGCTGTACGGCACCTGCTTTACGCTGCTTTCAAACTTGCTCATAGCTGCTTCCAGTTGGCCGGGTCCTTGCGCCATTCGTTTATGGCCTCCACTTCGTCGGGCATGATGTAGCCTATCTCGAGGGCGTGCTCCACCACGTGTGCGTAGTCGGTCAGGGTGACGAGCTTCACGCCGGCGGCCTCGAAAGCCTTCTCGGCCACGTCGAAGCCGTAGGTGTACGAGGCCACCATGCCCACCACCTCGCAGCCGTTCTTGCGTATCGCCTCCACTGCCTTGAGGCTGCTCCCGCCGGTAGACACGAGGTCTTCAACCACCACCACCTTGGAGTTAGGCTCGAGGTTGCCCTCAATGAGGTTTTCCAGGCCGTGATCCTTGGGCTTGCTGCGCACGTATGCGAACGGCAGGCAGAGCTGGTCGGCCACGAGCGCGCCCTGGGCGATGGCCCCTGTGGCCACGCCCGCGATGGCGGTGGCCTCCGGGAAGTTTTCAAGTATGGCGTGGCACAGCTCCGTCTTCACGAAGCTGCGCAGTGCGGGGTACGAGAGAGTCTTTCGGTTGTCGCAGTAGAAGGGCGACTTCCATCCCGAAGCCCATGTGAACGGGCTGTTTGGCTGCAGCTTTATCGCCCTCACTTCGAGCAGCTTTGCTGCGAATGTTTTCTTGATAGAATCCATTTGCTTTCTTACTTAAGTTAATCGATTGGTGTGCAAAGTTAGGAAACATTTTCGCTTTGGTGGCGCAACAGCCGTTAAAATTGGCTAATTGGGCCGATTAGCCCCACCTGGCCGACCGGCCCCGTTGGCAAAAATTGCCCTTAGCGGCGTGCCTGCCTTGGGCTAAATGGCCGCGCCAAGCGTGAGCACGCTAAGCCTGGCGCCCGGCACTGCGGCCATGGCCGCGGCGCAGGCCGCTATGGTGGCGCCCGTGGTAACCACGTCGTCAACGATCAGCGCGTGCCTGCCTTCGAGCCGCCCGGCACAGCGCAGCGCGAACGCCCCGGCCACGTTGTCGCGCCGCTGCTCCGGCGTAAGCCCCGTCTGGCTGCGGCTGTACGTCGTGCGCACCACGGCCCGCGCTTCGACGGGCAGCCCCGTGGCCGACGCCACGCCCCTGGCTATGTGCCAGCTCTGGTTGTAGCCCCGCTGCCTCTGCCGCTTCCTTGCCAGCGGGACGGGCAGCAAGACGTCCATCCCGTCGAAGAACCCGGCGGCGGCAAGCTCCACGGCGGCGGCCCGCCCGAGGTCGAAGCCGATGTCGGGCCGGCCCTTGTACTTCATGGCATATATGGCCCGGGCGACGTCGGAGTGCGGCTTGTAGTAGAAGAACGCGGCAGCCCGCCCCACGGGGAACACGCCCCAGAACATCCGCGCCACCATGTTGTCGGCAGGCGTGAGCCAGGCCATGGTGCGCGGCAGGCGCAACAGGCACGCCGCGCACAGCCCGCGCTCGCCCGCCGCGAGCCTCCCTCCGCACACGGCGCACCGGCGCGGGGCCACGAAGTCGAGCAGGCGGCCGAACAGGTCAGCAGCCATCGCAGTCCTCCATGTCGTCCGGCACGTCGATGCACTGCCTAACCAGCCGGTAGTCGAAGCCCCGCCCGAGGGCGTAGCGCACCAGGCTGCGGTTGAGCGCGGCAGCGTCGGCGCCCCGTGCCGAGCGCGCGCGGGCCTTGAGCAGCGGGCGGAGCACGGCAAGGTAGTCGGCGTCAGGCACTTCGTCGAGCACGCGGCGGCGCACCTCGCCGTCGATGCGCTTCGCCCAGAGGCCCTGCTCCACCTTGCGGCGGCCCCACTTGTTGTAGCGAATCTTGTCGCTCACGAAGGCGCGGGCATACCGTTCGTCGTCGACGAACTTTCCCCGGCGCAGCGCGTCGAGCACCCTGGCCTGCGCCTCGGCGTCCATTCCCCAGCGGCGCATCTTCTCCTCCATCTCGTATGAGCAGTGCTCGCCGCGCACGCAGAGTGCGGAGAGGCGCAGCAACGCTTCCTTTTCGGTGATTTGTCCTGTCATTGCTTTATGGCTTTGGCCATGCGCCGCCGCCCGAAGCGGTCGTCGCGCAGGCTTGCCGAGGCGAAGCCCGCACGCCGGAGCATGGCGCACAGCTCGTCGGCAAACATCGGGTTGATTTCAAAGTACAGCTCGCCGCCCGGCTTGAGCGCGTCGGCGGCATAGGCAGCTATGGCGCGGTAGAAGCGCAGCGGGTCGCCGTCAGGCACGAAGAGGGCCTCCGGCGGCTCGTGGCCGAGCACGTTGCGCTCCATGCCTGCCCGCTCGGAGAGGCAGACGTATGGCGGGTTGCTCACCACGACGTCCCACACGGACTCGTCGCGCGGCGGGCGGAGCGCGTCGGTATGGCTGAAGCCGACCCCCGCGCCGAGCCTCCTGGCGTTAGCCCCGGCGCGGGCAAGGGCGGCTTCCGACACGTCCCACGCCGCCACCTCCGCCCCGGCCACGTCGAGGGCGAGCGTAATGGCTATGCAGCCGCTGCCCGTGCCGATGTCGAGCACGCGGGGATGCGGCGCGGCGGCGGCCCTGCCCTCCTCCACCCAGCGGCAGAGGTCTTCGGTCTCGGGGCGGGGGATGAGCACCCCGGGCCCCACCTCAAACCACCGCCCGCAGAACTCGGCCTGCCCAAGCACATACTGCACAGGCTCGCCCCCGGCCAGGCGGCGCATTATTTCGGCCAGTTGGCTATGGCTGTCTGCGGATAATTGTGTAACTTTGCCGCAGTAAATGTCTGTTGGCGTAAGCCCGAAGCGCACCTCGAGCACGTAGCGCACGAGGGCCTTTGCCTCGCCTTCGCCGCATACGGCGGCAAGGGGCCGCCACAGTTCGCTGTAAGTCATAATGCAAAGTTAAGAAAAATCCCGCTATGAGCCAAACATACGACGACGAAACATATATGCGCCGCTGCCTCCAGATAGCCGCCTGCGGCATCTACGGGGCGCGGCCCAACCCCATGGTGGGCGCGGTGATAGTGGCCCCGGGGGGCAGAATCATAGGCGAGGGCTACCACGTGCGCTGCGGCGAAGGCCACGCCGAGGTGAACGCCTTCGCCTCGGTGAAGCCCACCGACGAGCCGCTGCTGCGCCAGTCGACCATGTACGTGAGCCTGGAGCCGTGCGCCCACTACGGCAAGACACCGCCCTGCGCCGACCTGATAGTGGCCAAGGGCGTCAGGCGTGTGGTGGTGGGGTGCGTCGATCCCTTCGCCAAGGTGGAGGGCCGGGGCATAAGGAAGCTGCGCGAGGCGGGCATAGAGGTGGCCGTGGGCGTGCTCGAGGAGGAGTGCCGCGCTCTGAACCGCCGCTTCATCACGTTCCAGACGCTTGGCCGGCCCTACATTACATTGAAGTGGGCGCAGTCGGCCGACGGCTACATCGACCGCGACTCCAGGCCCACCATGATTTCAACGCCGTTCACGCAGATGCTCGCCCACAAGCTGCGGGCGGAGTGCCAGGCGATAGTCGTAGGCAGGGTGACCGCCGAGCGCGACCGCCCGCGCCTCGACACGCGCCGCTGGGGCGGCCCCGCGCCGCGCCGCTTCGTGCTCAGCCGCAGCCACGGGCTTGACGACGTGGTGGCCGAATGCCGCAGCGAGGGCCTGCAGTCGCTGCTCGTAGAGGGCGGGGCGGCCACCCACCGCGCGTTCATCGACGCCGGGCTGTGGGACGAAATCCGCGTCGAGACGTCGCCGGAGACGTTCGGGCGCGGCACCAAGGCAGCCGGGATACCCGCCGGGGCGCGGCTGGCGAGCCACGAGGCATACGACGGCAACAGCATAGACACGTATAAAGCCCCTCTCCGCCTCTCCCCCGCAGGGAGAGGGATTGACGGCGGCTGCGCTGCAACCGGAGATGCGGCAGAAAGGAGCACGACATGAAACATCCTGCAAAGATAGACATCGCGGTGCTGATACTGTTCTTCAACCGCCCCGACTCGCTACGCAAAGTGTTCGCCGAGGTGCGCAAGGCGCGGCCTTCGCGCCTGTTCCTCTACCAGGACGGCCCGCGCGGCGAGCGCGACATGAAGGGCATAATGGAGTGCCGCGAGGTGGTGGCCGACATCGACTGGGAGTGCGACGTGAGGCAAATGTACCAGGAGCGCAACTTCGGCTGCGACCCCTCGGAGTATATTTCGCAAAAGTGGGCGTTCTCGCTGGCAGACAAGTGCATAGTGCTCGAAGACGACGACGTGCCGTCGCAGTCGTTCTTCCCCTTCTGCAAGGAGATGCTCGACCGCTACGAGCACGACGAGCGCATAGTGATGGTGTCAGGCTTCAACAGCGAGGAGCGCATCGACGGCTGCCCCTACGACTACCTGTTCACCTCGTATATGTCCATCTGGGGCTGGGCCTCGTGGCGGAGGGTGGTGGACAGGTGGGAGGGCGACTACTCGTTCCTCGACCGCGACTACGACATGGGGCAGCTGCGCGCGCTCATGCGGCAGCGCAAGATGAACTTCGACACGCTACGCGCCTGCCAAAGCCACCGCGACACGGGGCGCGAGTACTACGAGACCATACTATGGGCCAACGCCATGCTCGGCTCCGGGCTGGCCATCGTGCCTACGCGCAACCTCGTGAACAACCTCGGCGCCTCCGCCGAGTCAACCCACTACACCAACAGCCTGGCCACCATGCCGCGCCGCCTGCGCCGTATGTTCACCATGCCGCGCTACGAACTGGAGTGGCCGCTGCGCCACCCGCGCTACGTGATAGAGAACGTGGAGTACAAGGAGCGCGTCTACCGCACCATGGCCTACGGCCACCCTTGGATTAAGGCGGGGCGGTCGCTCGAGGAGCTTGCGCTCAACCTGCGCCACGGCAACTTCGGCATAATAGCCCGCGCCGTGCGCAACCGCGTGCTGAAGACGCTCGGACTCGTGCGCCACCATTAGGCAGCCATCGCCCTTTGCGCACCCATGGCAAGCGCAACGGCGGCTTGCCATGGGTGCGCAAAGGGCGTTAACGCTTGTTAAACGGCCTGCGCCGCAAACCGGCACCGGCCGTTCCGCTTTCCAAAACGTGCCGTTTCAGGCTGCGAAACGTGCCGTTTTGGCTTCTAAAACGTGCCGTTTTGGAGCGCAAAACAGCCCGTTTCGCAACCCGCTGGAAACCAAACGGTTACGCAGCCGCGTGCGAACCCCTGCCTTTTACGATGGTTAACACTTGGCCGCAGAGCCGGAAGCCGGAAGCCGCCCACGCGCCAACTACGCCGCCGGGGCGAGCAGGTAGCCGCCGAGCAGCCAACCGTTGTAGGCCAGCAGCCACGCCGCGAGGCACCCCACCGCCACCCGCAGCGCGACAAGCGGCTTGCCCTCTGCCCGGCGGAAGGCGAAGGCCATGGCCACGGGGAACACGAAGAGCCAGTGGGGCGACATGATGTACACCTCGTTTATGCCGAAGCCGAGGCCGAGGTGGAGCGTCATGTCGAAGGCAAACCAGCCGAGGGCGAGCCAGAGGAAGCGGCTGCGCAAGCCGCAGGCCACGCCCACGAGGAAGAGAAGCGCGGCCATGGCCTCGGCAATGTAGTTGGCCGCATACTCGTATTCCACGAACACGGGCCTCGAGCGCAGCACGTCGCCCAGCAGGTATCGGCCGTGCAGCTGCAGCGGTTCGCCCATCAGGTTCTCCACTATAGTGGGCCAGCGCGGCGTGGTCACGTCGCTCCAGCGCATCATGCCGTCGTTGCTTATCGGCCGCCCCGCCTTGGGCGCCACCCGCTTCTTCACCATCTTCTTTGCCAACTCCGCCCTCGTGGCCGAGTCGGCCTGGGCATACAGCTTCATCGCCCTCGCCTCCTCGGCCTGCCTGGCGGCCTGCCGCTTGAGCCTGGCCTCGTGGCGCACCTTGTCTATCGGAGCCACAAACACCTTGTGCTCGAACTTGCAGAAGCCCCAGAGCAGCAGGGCCGGCACGCCGATGCCCAAGAGGAGGTTGCGCGGGCGGAAGAACTTCTTGCCGTTGACCACGAGCTGCATCAAGGCAGCCTTGACGCAGTTGGTGGTGGTTATGCCCGTGGCGAAGAGGAAGAGCACGGCCATCTGCCACGTAGGCACCGCCCTGCGCTTCCTTATCCTCATGCCTGCCACGTAGAGCACAATCAGGAGCATGCACTGCGAGAAGCCGAAGTGGTCGGGCGTGAAGCTTATCACCATCACGTAGGCAAACGAGGCGAACAGCACCGTGAGCAGGTTGGCGTCGGCGCGTCGCAGCTCCATCACGTCGGTGAAGATGCGCCTGATGAACACAAACGAGTAGAAGGCGCAGGCCGACATGAGCGCGGCGGCGATGAACAGGGCGCAGTCTGCGCCCGTGAGCCGCGCCAGGCCACTGTTCAAGAGGCTCAGCGGGGCTATGAGGAAGGCCAGCAGCGGGTGCCGCTCCACGTTGTAGATGTCTATCCACGACGACACGGTGATGAGCGTGAGCGGGTCGTAGCCCGCCACGCCGAAGTGGCGTAGCATCACCCGCTGCATCTCCGCCGCCGGGCGCAGCGGCGTGAACACGGCGTGCATCTTAAGCACAAACAGCGCGTTGAGCGCCACGGCCACCGCGGCGGCCACGGCAGCCGGCAGCCTTTCGTCGCGCCTTACCTTGAATATTGAGAAGAGGCGGAAGCCCCTCCACGGCTCTTCAAAGCCCCTCCACGGCTTGTAGTGGCCCTCGTCGGCCCACGCGAGCAGCTCGCGGTCGCCCCGGCTGTCGCCGAAGGCCACCACGCGGTAGCCCCCGCGGCCCGGGAACGCCTCCTCCATGCGCCTCACCTTCTCCGGGCCATAGCAGTTGCGCGTGGCAAAGCGGCCCGTGAGCCGCCCGCCGTCCACCTCCACCTTGGTGCCGAGCACGGTCACGCGGTGGCCAAGGCGGCTGAAGAACGGGCTTACCCAGTTGTCCACGCTCGCGCTCACCACCACTATTTCGGCGCCTTCGCCAGCCGCCCTTTCCATCGTAGCCAAGCCCTCCGGGCGCAAGAGGCAGGCGCGTTCGGAGGCAAAGCGGCGGCAGAGAATGTCGAAGTCTTCCTCGGCCATGCCGCCGAAGAAGTGGGCGAAGAGCCGCTGCTTCATCTTGTGGTTGGACACGAGGCGCAGCTTCATCAGCACGAGCAGCGGCAAGTGGGCCACGAGCCACGCCACGAGGGCGCGCCGCCCGCAGGCGAAGGCCACGAACTCTATCAGAGTGTCGCGCGTGGTGAGCGTGCCGTCGAAGTCGAAGGCGTAGATGGTCTTTGGCTCCCCCATGCTTCAGGACAGGTAGATTATGGCGAAGAACGACAGGCACCAGCACGCCAGCACCACCTGTATGAAGCGGTCGTGGAGGGCAATGGCGGTGGGGTCGCCGCTCTTCTCGTCAACGAAGGTAATCTGGATGTAGCGCAGCAGGCCCACCACCACGAACACGCTGGTCAGGTAGAGGTACTTAGTGCCAAACCGCCCGGCCACGTCGGGCGACACGGTGTACATTATATAGCACACCACCGTGACCGAGGCCGTCATGGTGATGGCCTGGTTCATAAACGTGAGGTTGTAGCGCGAGGTGTTCTTGCGCGGCGCCTTGCCGGTCTTGTTCATGCGCAGCACGTCGTCGCGCCGCTTTGCCAGCGCGAGGAACAGCGTGACGAGAAACGTCATCAGCACCACCCAATGGCTCAAGTACACGCCGGAGGCCACACCGCCTGCCGCCAGGCGCAGCACGAAGCCTACGGCAATGACGCACACATCAACGATGGAGTGGCGCTTAAGCCACAGGCAGTAGGCCACGTTCAGCGCGAAGTAGCCACCAACGACCACTGCCACGCCGGCGCGTCCGGCAGGCATCGCCCACAGGGCCAAGGCCGAGAGGGCGAGCGCGGCGGCCATCAAGGCGTATGCGCGGCCTACCGACACGGCGCCGGAGGCCACGGGGCGCAGCCGCTTGAGCGGGTGGCGGCGGTCGTCGTCGGCATCGATTATGTCGTTAAGGCAGTAGACAGCCGAGGCCGCGAGGCTGAACGCAACAAACGCCATGAGCGCGGGCAGCAGCCTGTCGCTGTCGCCTATGCTCCCGCTAAAGAATGCCGGAACGAACACGAACAGGTTTTTTACCCATTGTTCCGGGCGAAGGAGTTTTATGTATTGCATAATTCTAAAGTAAAAGGAAGCCCCTATCCATCTCTCCCCCGTGGGGAGAGTGCTTGGCGCGGCGAGTCGGGCAGTGGGCGCGGCGGGGCTAACCGATGGAAGACATGATGCAGGGTCTCTTACGCTTTTTCATTGTTTGTCGGCTTCCCCGCCGCTGCCGGTCCCCTCGTCCGTGGGCGATTGGCCGGCCCTCCCCGCCTCGCCGCGCCCGGCCCTCTCCCCACGGGGGAGAGCCGGAGAGGGGCTTGAGAGGGTGGAAGAGCTTTTTTTGAACGAAAAGTTCACCACCTTGTGCAGCACCCAGGCCAGGATGGCCGACGCGCCGACCACGACCAGTGCCGTAGGCCAGTAGCCGAGGTGCAGCTGTTTCAAGGGCTTCAGCACGTATTCGGCGTGGATTAAGTACATCTCGAGGCTTATCCCGCCCACGAACGCGAGCGAGCGGCTTACCAGGCGCGGGGCGCGGCCAAGCAGAAGGCACAGCAGCAGCGACATGGAAACCGTGAGCGGGATGTAGGCCATGCGCTCGATGAACAGCGGGAAGCGGCCCCGCAGCCCGTCCTCGAAGTTCACGCAGGCCAAGGCCGACATGGCAAAGAGCGCCGCCAAGAGCCACCACCCGTGGCGGCTTATGGGCTTTCCGCCCGCCACCCACGCCCCGGCGTTTATGCCTATGAGGAAGATGGGTATGCGGCTGAAGAAGATTTCGAGGTGGCCGACGGCGGAGTGGAGCGGCGGCCAGTATTGCACGAGCACGCAAAGCAGCATGGCCGCCACCGGCATCCACCGCCACTCGGCGTGGCGGCGCACAAGCTCCATGTAGGCAGGGGCGACGGTGTAGAGCATCATTATGGCCGGGATGAACCAGAAGGTCAGCTCGTCGTGGTGCCAGAAGCCCCAGTTTACGGCCACCGAGAGCACCGTGTCGGAGAGCTTCGCCTTGCCGTCGAGGTAGGACGGGAAGTAGTACAGGCACGCGATTACCAGCCACGCGGGGTAGACCCTGGCGTAGCGGCGGCGCAGGAACGTGGCGTATGGCGAGCCGAGCAGCCTCGCAAAGGCGCTGGCTTTTCCCGCATGGCGAAGCCCCTGGTGCGCCTTCATCACCTTCCCCCACGAGAACCACAGCCCGATGCCGCTCAGGAAGAGGAACACATCGACGCCCACGTTGCCGCAGCGGCTGATGCAATAGAACACGGTGTCGTGGCGCATACCGCCCACATGGAAGAGTATGACCATCAGCATGGCCGCGCCCATGAGCGCGGCGCGGTGGGCGCTGAGGCAGCCGAAGGTATGGTTTGCGTTTGGCATAGGCACGGAAATGTCAGGATTGTTGGGCGGATTGGGTGCCGGCGCCGCCCTTCGGGCAAGCCGGGGCATCGGCCGCGGCACCGCCCTTGGGGCCTTTTTGCCGCTTTACGACTTCCATCGCCATCCACGCCACGGCCACCGTGGCCACGGCATAGAGCACCAGCCCGTCGTAGACGTCGCCCCGGCGCGAAATCGGTATGAACACCTTGCGGAGCAGCGGGTGGACTACAAACATGGCCGCCGACACCCCGCCGAGCCACGACAGCGGGCGGAGCGCAACGGCGGGCAGCGCCTTCACCGCCGCCACAGTGGCCACAGTGGCGGCCAACGGCGCCCACAGCCACGCCTGGAACGACGCGCAGCAGGCCAGCAGCACGGCCAGCGAGCAGGCCAGCAACGCCCACCACCACTTGCGCCCTACGGCGAGCACGCGCCCCGCCGGCACGTAGCGGGCGGCCAAGAGGCCCGCAACGAAAGGCACCATGCCGCCCACGCAGTTGTAGCGCAGGCAGTTGAGGGCGTTGCCCATGGGCTGGCACACGGCCTGGGCAGCCCAGCACGCCAGGGCCACGGCCACGGCCCAGCGCCACCCCCGGCGGCAGAGCGCGAGGCGGTAGACGGCGTAGAGCTGCAGCATGAGGCCGAAGAACCAGTACGGGCCGGGCCAAATCACGCTGCTGGGGTGCGGCGCGAGGTTGATGAGCATGAGCAACTGGGCTATGATATACTCGGCATGGAAGTGGAACGCGCCCGGCGTGATGGCGTCGAACACGGCGAAGGCCGCGAAGCCGGGCAGCATCATGCGCAGCAGCTTGGCGTAGTGGTCGCGCACGAAAGGCAGCGCAGGCGGCACGTGGCCGCCACGCTCATACTTCATCGACAGGCCGTAGCCGCTCAGGAAGAGGAACACCGGCACGCCGTAGTGGCCGAAATACGACAGCAGGTGTACCGGCAGGTCGGCCCCGCCGGCGGCCATGGCCCGCCAAAGCCCGGCGGTGTTGGCTGAATTGAAGGTGTACTCGTTCTCCTTTACGGCAAAGCCGAGCCAGTGGCAGTAGTTGTGCAGCACTATGCCGGCTATGGCTATGCCGCGCAGCGCGGCGCACTCACTGACGGAGAGACACTGCGCAGACATCGCTCTTTTGTTCATGTTCTTCCCTAAGTTTGTCGTAGTCAGCGGTGTTTTTCAGCACCCTTGGGCGGTCCTCGTCGTATTCCGGCGAGAGCGGGTCGCAGTCGGCGCGGTAGGCCGGGGTGTCTATCCCGGCCAGGCCGAGCAGGAAGTGTGCCATGCGGTCGGTCATGAACGGGCGGTGGCGCGCGTTGCGTATTGCCTCGGCCAGCTCCGGCCGCGCCTTGGCAAAGCTCTCGGAGCACCACACCCAGAAGGGAATCTCGAACTCTTCGGCGGCCAGGCGGTAGTCGATGTCGGCGTTGTGCATCCGCCCGAACACGCGCAGCCCGCCGTAGCACTCCTCGGCGTGGTCTGGCATGTAGACCACCACGGCGTCCTTGTCTTCAAACCGCCGGAGTATCTCGTCCACGATGGAGTCGTTGTAGAGCGTGGCGTTGTCGTAGTCGGACAGTATCCACTTCTCGCGGCGGTTGAGCTTGCGCTCGCCGTAGTCGTTGGCAGTGAACTTCTTCTGCGCCTGCGGCGTGCGGTCGCGGTAGTTGACGTGCTGCCCCATCAGGTGGAGTATTATAAGGTTGCGGTCGGCTGCCGTGCCAATGTCCACCAGGCCGGAGTCCACTAGCGCGTCGTAGTCGGCCAGCACGCCGTCGTCGAAGGCGTGGAGCGAGGCGTTGCGCACGTCGAACTGCGCCTCGCTGAGCGTCGGGTTGTTGAGGAAGAAGCCGCCGCTGAAGTCGTAGATGGCATCGCGGGCCTGCGGCAGGAACTGGTTTGTGACGAAGGTCACGCGGTAGCCGGCCTTGCGGAACACCTCGGGGAAGAGCGGATAGTCGCACCACTGCCCCTCGTCGCCCACGGTGTAGAGCGAGAGCACGAGCTTGAACACGTAGCTCGTGAGGTTCCACGGGGTAACCACGTCGGTGAACACGGCCAGCTCCCCGGCCTCCGCCCGGCTCACCTGGCGCGGCGTGGTGGGGTGGTTGTAGCCGTAGAGCTGCGAGTGGTGGCGGTTGTAGCTCTCGCCTATGACGAGCACGATGTTGGGACACCGGAACGCGCAGCTGTCCACCTCCACGCGGTCGATGCCCTCGATGAGGGTGCGCGTCTGGCGGGCGGCCAGGTTGTTGGCGTAGAGGCTGAAGGCCAGGCGGTAGACGGGCAGGTACAGCTCCGAGTGGCCCGGGCGCTGCATCTCGTGCTCCACTTCGCCTATGTCGTCGTAAGTAATCAGCCTCACGAAGGCTTTCTTGTTCCAGGTGCGCTCGGATATGCCCACCTCAATCATAAAAATCGACACCAGTCCGAGCAGCGGCAGCACTATGGCGGCAAGCCGGTGCACGAGCTTCATGTCCATGTTGAGGCGCAGCTTGTGGCGGCGCACCATGGACATGAACACATTATATAATATATGCACGGCGAGTATGAGCAGCACCCAGCCGAGGTTCGTGCGCAACAGCTCCCACCCCACGTATGACTCGAGGAACTCGGCGGCCTCGCTGCCCGTCGTCTCGCCCACCAGCAGGAGCATGGTGGGCGTGAGGGTCGAGCCGAACTTCACCTTGCAGTACATATCTACGATGGAGGTTGCGTACATCACCACATAGATGGCGCCCTTCACCCACCGCCTGGCACGCCACGGGATGCAGGCCAGCACCACGCAGAGCACGTAGAGGTCGACAAAGAGTTCGGCAAGCCCCAACCGCGAGAAAGTGGGCGTTTCGAGCCTGTTGCACAAGCAGCAGAGCACATACATGAACACAAAGAAGGCGGGGCTTTTGCCTATGGGATAGAAAACATAGCCCAAAAGTCGCCTCACCATGCGGATTATTTCCATACTATATTACAAATTTGCTGCAAAATTAGTGCTTTTAATTTGAACTCGCCAAGAGCCTGTATGATTTTTTTCATGCAGCGGCCTTATTTGCACCATTTGCGCTTGACAGCGGCCTTGTTTCCCGCCTTGGCGCGCCGGACAGCCGGCTTTGCTCCCGCTTCAACCGCAAAGGCTGCGGCCAAGGCAACCGGCACGGCTGGCTCCGCGACAGCCCCGGCAGCGTTAAGGCGTGTTAAACGGGAGGCATCGCACCGCGCCCACTGCCGTTTTGGCGGCTGAAACGGTGCGTTTTAGCCGCCAAAACGGCACGTTTCAGGGAGCGAAACGGCACGTTTTGCAGCCCGAAACGGCACGTTCCGTAACGCACTGGATGCCAAGCGGTTACGCAAAGACATGGGGAACGGCGGCTTTTTACATTGGTTAACGTTCCCGGATTGCGCCATCCGGATGTGGCGGCCTTGCCCTTCCGCGCAATGGGATATGGGGGAACAATGGCTAACGAGGATGCCGTTTCACACTATTTGTTTAGTTAAAAACGTCAAAAAGCTTGGAGGTTACGTCTTTTTCAACTATCTTTGCAGTAGTTCAAAGCCCCGCCCTACCCCCGGCAAGCCCGCAAACGGCATGGCGGAGCTGCAAAAACGACTTTCTACAAACTAAAAGCCGACGGAAATGGAAAGACTGACAAGACGCGAAGAAGAGGTGATGGAGATGATATGGCAGCTTGGGAGCTGCGCCCCTAAAGACGTGCGGGCGATGTTCCCCGACCCCAAGCCACACATAAACACCGTGGCCACGATGTTCCAACTGCTCGAGAAGAAGGGCTACCTCACCCACCGGCCCAAAGGCAGGGGCTACATCTACACGCCCGCCGTGAAGCAGGAGAGCTACGGGCGGGGCAAGTTCGAGCAGTTCGTGCGCCGCTATTTCGGCAACAGCTACATGAACGTTGTCTCCGCGCTCGTAAGGGAAGAGAAGGTGAGCGAGCAGGAGCTTACCGACTTTCTCGACAACCTGAAAAAACAATAGCGCCATGGCTGCATTGCTCGTCTACGTCATCAAGGCAGCCATAGTGCTGGCCTTGCTGCACTCGCTCTACGGGCTGTGCCTGCGGCGCGAGACGCTCCATACGCTCAACCGCACAGTGTTGCTTTTCATAATGCTTGCCGCAGTGGCGCTGCCGGCGGTGCGCGTCACCACCGGCAGCCCCTCGGCCCTGACGCTTGCGGCAGCCGACGCCGAGGCGTTCATAGTGGAACAGGCATACGCCACGCCTGCACCCGACGGAGCCGAGGCCGCGGCGGCGCAGCCAGGCGGCGGGAGCAGCCCCGCGCTCTGGCCGCGCCTCGTGGCCGTGGCCTACGCCATGGGGCTGGCCGTGTGCCTGCTCGGCTACGCGCTCTCGCTCCTGCAGCTGTGGCGCACGATATGGCGCGGGCGGCGGGTGGCCGCCGCCGGGCTGCCGCGCGGGGTGAGGGTGGTGGAGTGCCGCGGCCTCGCGGTGCCATGCAGTTGGATGCGATGGGTGCTGCTGCCGCCCGCCCTCGGCGGCGACAAGCTGCACGCCGTGCTCACCCACGAGCTGGCCCACGTGCGCCTCGGGCACTCGTGGGACATGGCCCTGTGCGAGATGGTCACGCGGCTCCTGTGGTTCCTGCCCTCGGCGTGGATGCTGCGCAATGACCTGCGCGACGTCCACGAGTACCAGGCCGACCGCAGTGCGCTCTCCGCCGGCATCGACGCCGACGGCTACCAGCGCCTGCTCATCAAGACGGCTGCACAGCCCGCCGCCGCAACAGCAGCCAACTCGTTCTGCCGCAGCGCCGTGAAGCGGCGGCTCTACATGATGTGCCGCCGCCCGTCGGCGCGGGCCGCCGCCCTCAAGGCCGCCTACCTGCTGCCTCTCGTGTCCGTGGCCGTGGCGGCGTTCGCCCGCCCTGCCATAGTGGGCGAGACCGGAGAGGCGCTGGCCCGCGCCGAGGCCGAGGCACCGCTGCTGTCGCCACGCGCACTGGTAGAGGCGGCGAAGCCCCGGACTGAGGCTCCGGCAACGCCCGGACAGCCCGCCGCGCCAGCCCCGCAGCCGATGCCCGAAGGCGTGGCAGTGGCACCAGCCGACACCGTCAGGCTGCGCCCCGACAGCACCGCGCTGCGCCATATAACGGCGATTAGGCCGGCGGCTGCGCCAAAGACGGCGGCTACAGACACCGTGCCGGATGTGATGAAGATACCAACCGCACCGTTCACCATGCTGGAGTTCGCCCGAATGAAGAAGTTGAGGCACGGATTCTGGGTGGAGACGTCGGGCAGCGAGACGCGGGTGATGCTGCTCTGGCCCATACACGGAGACCCGCAGCGCATCAGAATCGACGCCACCGGGAGCTACATCTACGACATCGACACCGGCGACCGCTATATGTGCCGCCGCATCGAGGGCTACGACTCAAAGCGCATTGACTTCCGCGTGAAGAGCCACCGCGGCGCACTGGCCTGCTTCACGTTAGTGTTCCCAAGGCTCGACGAGTCTGTGCGCTACGTGATGCTGAACTGTCCCGGCGTCAACAAAGAGGCCGAGTTCCGACTGAAAGACATTTCGCGCGACCCCGTGCACATCATACACTGACGCCACACCGCCGCGCCGACCAGACAAACAGGCGCCACAGAGACTGCGGCCGAGTCTCAACGCCTGCCAATAGCGACAAACTTTAAAACAAAACTCGAATGAAAACATCAGCAACAATCCGCAACATCGCGCTTGCGGCAGCGGCCTGCGTACTTGCCGCAGCCTGCGCCTCGCAGCGCGCCGGCAACTACGACAAACGGCCCGACAACCCCGCCCCGCTGCTCAGGCAGCCCGCGCCCACGAGCTACAACCTGCACAACTCCGGCACATTCCCCCACTACACGAAGGTGAACGGCGTGAACCGCACCGACGGCAAGCCCCTCTTCAGCGGAGGCCGCTACCAGCTCTACCGCACGAAGGAGGCCACATACGTCACCGCCGACTACCGGCCCTCATGGCCCGACAGCGTGTTCTACCGCTTCGAGGGCAAGTGCGCCATCATCGACAGCAAGACCGGCGACCGCTATATGCTGCGCCACGTGGAGCACTTCCCCACCGACACGTGCTTCTGGGTGCACAACCCGGGCGAGTGGAACTACAACCGCTTCGTGCTCGTGTTCCCGCCGCTGCCGGCCAAGGTGAAGACCATAGACTTCTTCATGCCCGACGGCCCGTCGCGCAAACTGTTCGACGGAAAGGGCAAACGGGCGAAAAACATCAACGTGGCCGAGCTGCGCCCGAAGCCCGCCGTGGAAAAGAAGCGCGGCCGGACAATATACTAAAGCCCAACGGTAGCATCTCTTAAAAACGGTTTTGATTTTTTTGCCCATGGGCAAAGCCAACATTAAGGACAAGGCGGATGCCACTGTAAAAAATCAAAACAGTTTCTCAAAACATGGGAAGACTGTTACTTGCGCCCTTGGCGGCGGCGCCTGCCGCCGCCGGGGCTTGCTTTTTGGAACAAGCGCCAACGCTCCCGGCACGAAAGTCCGGCAAAAGCCGAAGGGGAAAGAAGCGAAGAAGCACAGGAAAGTGTAAGCCCCCGCACCGGCGCACGGCTTAAGGAAGCGGCGCGGCGCAGGCCCGACGGAACGCGGCCGGCAGGCCGGTTGCGGCCAGCGGGCGGGAAGGATGGCGCGTGAATTTAACACTTTAAAATCCGACGAAATAGAAAACTGGAGCGCGTAAAAACCCTTCGGCGAGCCGCCTTGGGCACGGTCGGTTTGCAAAACGGCACGTTTCAGGCGGCGAAACGACCCGTCTTAGGATGCGAAACAGGCCGTTTCGCAATGCAACGGAGGCCGTTTTGCACGGCATTTTCGGCCGAAACTTGCTGTTTTTTGCCGTTTTTTGGGCAAAAAACAGGCCGGGAACATTGCACAATTTGCCTTGCCTGACCGTCAAGTCCGTTTGTTTCAGCCAGTTACGGCTGCACACTCATTTTGGCGTTATTTGCGGGCAAGGGCGCGTTTGCTTGCGAATACGCGAATTTTGAGGGGGCATTACGCCGCCGTTTTAACTGTTTTAAGCTCCATTAACACGGCTTATTTCCTGGCAAAACGCCACACCCGGCAGTCCGCTGCGGTGCTGGCGGAAGGCGCACCTGGCCAATAAAAAAGACAAATCGGTCGAAAAATGGGCTTAAAATTTCAATATGTCACGAATTATTAGTATTTTTGTGCGATTCAAAACAAGCAAAAGGCAAGAAACAGAACATACTATTTGAATATGGACGAAGCAATCAAACAAATTGGCGAGCGGCTGAAAGGGCTGCGCGAGGTGCTCGACATCCCGGCCGAAGAGGTGGCCGAACTGTGCGGCATAACGCTCGACCACTACCTCAAGATAGAGGCTGGCGAGGCCGACCCGTCGGTCTATCGCCTCTCGCGCATAGCCAAGCGCTACGGCATATCGCTCGACGTGCTCATGTTCGGCGAGGAACCGCGCATGAGCGCCTACTTCCTCACGCGCAAGGGGCAGGGACTGAGCGTGGAGCGGCGCAAGGAATACAAGTACCAGAGCCTGGCCAGCGGCTTCCGCGGGCGCAAGGTGGACCCGTTCCTCACGCAGGTGGACCCGCTGCCCGGCGACCGCAAGTACAGCAAGAACTCGCACGACGGGCAGGAGTTCAACTACATCGTGGAGGGAGAGATGGAGATTACCATCGGCGACAAGGTGATGACGCTCGGCGAGGGCGACAGCATCTACTTCGACGCAACGCAGCCCCACTGCATGAGGGCGCTCGGCGGGCGGCCCGTGAAGTTCCTCGTGGTGGTCATCTAAGTTAAGGATTAAAAGTTAAGAATCAAGAAAATATGCGGAGCGGAACAACGGAGAGCGACGGGCCGGCGTGCGGCAAGCCTTCGGCAAGGCACGCGCCATCCACCCACCCGCGCCACGCCGTGGCGCGACGGCTTCCCGCAGGCTCCCTCCAGCCCCTTTAAGTAGGTGTTCAAAATTAATTGCCGCCAAATTGTGCGTTATTCCGGAGATGCATGCTAAAGTCCGAAGAGGGGGCGTAGCGGGCTACGCGACCGATGAGACTTTGGCATACAGCCCGAAAGAGCGCACAAGGTGGTGCAAAGACATAGAGAACATCTGCAAGGTCTATAATATCGATTAATTTTGAACAGCTACTTACATAAAGACATGATAGAACGTTTTCTGAAGCAGACAAGCTTTGTTTCTCAGGATGACTTTAAGAAGAACCTGGAGTTCATCGTTCCAGACAACTTCAACTTCGCCTACGACGTGATGGATGCCTGGGCGGAAGAAAAGCCCGGCAAGGTGGCCCTCATCTGGACCAACGACGAGGGCGAGTGCATCAAGTTCACGTTTAAGGACATCAAGGAGCAGACCGACCGCACCGCCGCCTACTTCATGCAGCTGGGCATCGGCAAGGGCGACATGGTGATGCTCATACTGAAACGCCGCTACGAGTTCTGGCTCTCGATGCTGGCCCTGCACAAGATAGGGGCCGTGGCCATACCCGCCACGCACATGCTGACGAAGCACGACATCGTATACCGCAACACGCGGGCCGGCATAAAGGCCATAGTGTGCGTGGGCGAGGAGTATGTGCTCGGGCAGGTGGCTGCCGCCATGCCCGAGAGCCCGTCGGTCAAGGTGCTCGTGAGCGTTGGCCCAGAGGTGCCCGAGGGCTTCCACGACTGGCACAAGGAGTGGCCCGAGGCACCGGCGTTCGTGCGCCCGGAGCACCCCAACAGCAACTCCGACACCATGCTGATGTACTTCACCAGCGGCACGAGCGGCGAGCCGAAGATGGTGGCCCACGACTTCCTCTACGCCCTGGGACACTTGACCACGGGCGTGTTCTGGCACAACCTCTCGGAAGACAGCATCCACCTCACCGTGGCAGACACGGGCTGGGGCAAGGCCGTGTGGGGCAAGCTCTACGGCCAATGGTTCGCCGGGGCGGCCGTGTTCGTGTTCGACCACGAGAAATTCACCGCCGACAAGATTATGCGGCAGATTGAGAAGCACCGAATTACGTCGTTCTGCGCACCGCCAACGGTCTACCGCTTCATGATACACGAGGACTTCTCGAAATACGACCTCTCGTCGCTGCGCTACTGCACGACTGCGGGCGAGGCCCTCAACCCCGCCGTATACGACAAGTTCCTCAAGCTAACGGGCATACGGCTCATGGAGGGCTTCGGCCAGACCGAGACCACCATGACCCTCGGCACCATGCCGTGGACGGAGCCGAAGCCAGGCTCCATGGGCCTGCCAAACCCGCAGTACGACATCGACTTGGTGAAACCCGACGGCACGCCATGCGAAGACGGCGAGAAGGGAGAGATTGTGATACGCACCGACAAGGGCAAACCCATCGGCCTGTTCAAGGAATACTACCGCGACGAGGAACTGACGCGGCAGGCATGGCACGACGGGGTTTACCACACGGGCGACGAGGCATGGCGCGACGAAGACGGCTACTACTGGTTCGTGGGCCGCATCGACGACGTGATAAAGAGCAGCGGATACCGCATCGGCCCGTTCGAGGTCGAGAGCGCACTGATGACCCATCCCGCCGTGCTCGAGTGCGCCATAACGGGCGTTCCAGACGAAATCCGCGGCATGGTGGTGAAGGCCACCATCGTGCTCAGCAAGGCATGGCGCGACCGCGCGGGCGACGAGCTTGTCAAGGAGCTGCAGAACCACGTCAAGCACGAGACCGCGCCGTACAAGTACCCGCGCGTCATCGAGTTCGTCGACGAGCTGCCCAAGACCATCAGCGGCAAGATACGCCGCGTGGAGATACGCGAGAAAGACAAGAAAAGATAGGCCCCACACCATTCCTCCCCGCCGTGGAGGAAGCCCTGGCGGAACGGAAGCGAATCACACGCCGCTGTCACCATGGACGGGGGAAAGGGCAACTGGCTTCGCACCGGCACACATTCCCTCCCCACCGGGGAGGGCCAGGGAGGGGCGTTTAAATTCAAAACGAATGCGATTAGTGATAAAAGTGGGCAGCAACGTGCTCACGCGGAGCGACGGCAAGCTCGACGTGACGCGGATGTCGGCCCTCGTAGACCAGGTGGCCGCGCTCCGCGCCCAGGGCCACGAGGCCATCCTCGTGTCGAGCGGCGCCGTGGCCAGCGGCAGGGGCGAGCTTAAAGTGTGCCACAAGCTCGACAGCGTTGAGCAGCGGCAGCTGTTCTCCGCCATAGGGCAAGTGAAGCTGATAAACCTCTACTACAGCCTCTTCCGCGACTACGGCATACCCGTTGGCCAGGTGCTCACGATGAAGGAGAGCTTCGCCACGCGCCGCGAATACCTCAACCAGCGCGCCTGCATGGGCGTGATGCTGGCAAACGGGGTGGTGCCGATAGTAAACGAGAACGACACCGTGAGCGTGACTGAGCTCATGTTCACCGACAACGACGAACTGTCGGGCCTCATCGCCACGATGATGGACGCCGACGCGCTCATCATACTTAGCAACATCGACGGCATCTACGACGGCAAGCCCGGCGACGAAGGCGCGAAGGTGATTGCCCGCGTGGAGCCGGGGCGCGACCTCAGCGCATACATCAGGCAGGAGAAGAGCGGCTTCGGGCGCGGCGGAATGCTCACAAAGTGCAGCATCGCGCGCAAAGTGGCCGACGAGGGCATCCGCGTGGTGATAGCCAACGGCCGCCGCGACGGCATACTGGCCGACCTGATGGCCTCCCCCGACGCCGTGCCGCACACGGAGTTCGTGCCAAGCCCCACGCCGTCGTCCACCATGAAGAAGTGGATAGCCCACAGCGCGAGCTTCGCCAAGGGCGTGGTCCGCGTTAACGACAAGGCCGCCGAGGCCCTGCGCGGCGACCACGCCGTGAGCCTGCTGCTCGTGGGCGTGACGGCGATTGACGGCGACTTCGAGGAGGGCGACATAGTGACCATAGCCGACAGCGGCGGCAACGCCATCGGCGTGGGCCGCTCCGCATACGGCAGCGGCGAGGCACGCAGCCTCATCGGGGCGCACGACGTGAAGCCGCTCATACGCTACGACTACCTGTACATGGAGCAAGGTGACAGGGGGCCGGGTGCCCAGGAGTCCGGGCAATAGCCACCGAGAGCCATGCTTTCCACTGACTCCCGCTGCCATCACAGTTCCCTCAATACTCCCGGCCACAACTGTAACCACAGAAAAAGACTACCGCTATGACATACACCGAAACCTTCAAGAGGGCGAAGGCCGCCAGCCAAAGCCTCGCCCTGCTGACAGACGACGAGCGCAACGGCGTGCTCCGCGACGTGGCCGACGCCATCGTGGCCGGCAAGGAGCCGCTGCTCGCCGCCAACGCCGCCGACCTGGCGCGGATGGACGCGGCCAACCCGCTCTACGACCGGCTCAAGCTGACCGCCGAGAGGCTCGACGGCATTGCCTCCGATATGCGCAACGTGGCCACGCTGCCCTCGCCCCTGGGCATGGAGAGCTGCAAGCGCACCCTGCCCAACGGCCTGCGCATAAGGCGGGTGAGCGTGCCGTTCGGCGTGGTAGGCGTGATATACGAGGCCCGGCCCAACGTAACGTTCGACGTGTTCGCCCTCTGCTTCAAGAGCGGCAACGCCTGCGTGCTGAAGGGCGGCAAGGACGCCGACAGCTCAAACCGCGAGGCCGCGGGCCTGATCCGCGGCGTGCTGAGCCGCCACGGCATCGACACTGCCGCCGCCACGCTGCTGCCCGCCACCCACGAGGCCACCGCCGCGATGCTCAACGCCGTGGGCCTTGTGGACGTCTGCATACCGCGCGGCGGGCGGAAGCTGATAGACTTCGTGCGCGACACGGCCCGCGTGCCGGTGATAGAGACCGGCGCGGGCGTGGTGAACACATACTTCGACGCCTCCGCCGACCTTGACATGGGCCGCCGCATCGTGCTCAACGCCAAGACGCGCCGCGTGAGCGTGTGCAACGCACTCGACTGCCTGATAATGCACCGCTCGCGCCTCGCCGACCTGCCCGCGCTCTGCGAGCCGCTGGCCGGCAAGCAAGTGACGCTCTACGCCGACCACGACGCGCTCGAAGCCCTTGCCGGGCGATACCCCGGCGAACTGCTCCGGCCCGCCACCGACGAGAGCTTCGGCACGGAGTTCATGGACTACAAGATGGCCGTGCGCACCGTAGCGTCGCTCGACGAGGCCATAGAGCACATCGCCCGCTACGGCTCCGGCCACAGCGAGAGCATCATAACGGCCGACGGGGCAGCCGCACGCGAGTTCCAGGCCCGCGTGGACGCGGCCTGCGTCTACGTGAACGCGCCCACCAGCTTCACCGACGGGGCGCAGTTCGGCCTTGGCGCCGAGATAGGCATAAGCACACAGAAGCTCGGCCCGCGCGGCCCGATGGGCCTGCAAGAGATTTGCACCTACAAGTGGCTCATAGACGGCGAGGGGCAGACGCGGCCCTAAACGGAATGCCGCCACGCCCGCATATTCTTTTAATTTTTAACTTTTAACTTTTAATTCTATGAACTCTTTCATCAACGTTGACGACATCGGCGACCTCAGGCAGGCTCTCGCCGAGGCCAGGGAGATAAAGGAAGACCGCTTCAAGTACCAGCAGCTGGGCAAGAACAAGACGCTGCTCATGATATTCTTCAACAACAGCCTGCGCACAAGGCTAAGCACGCAGAAGGCCGCGATGAACCTGGGCATGAACGTAATCGTGCTCGACGTGAACGCCGGGGCGTGGAAACTGGAGACCGAGCGCGGCGTGGTGATGGACGGCGACAAGAGCGAGCACCTGCTCGAGGCCATACCCGTGATGGGCTGCTACTGCGACATGATAGGCGTGCGCAGCTTCGCCGGGCTGGCCGACCGCGAGTACGACTACGCCGAGACGGTGCTCCACCAGTTCATAAAGTACAGCGGCAAGCCCGTGTTCGCCATGGAGACGGCCACCGTACACCCGCTGCAGGCATTCGCCGACCTGATAACCATCGAGGAGCACAAGACGAAGGCGCGCCCGAAGGTGGTGCTCACGTGGGCGCCCCACTGCCGCGCACTGCCGCAGGCCGTGCCAAACTCGTTCGCGCAATGGATGAACGCGGCGGACGTCGACCTCGTAATAACCCACCCGGAGGGCTACGAGCTTGACCCTAAGTTCGTCGGCCCGGCCCGCGTGGAGTACGACCAGATGAAGGCCCTGGAGGGCGCCGACTTCGTGTATGCCAAGAACTGGAGCTGCCCGGGCGTGACCCGCCCCGCCGACTACGGCAAGATACTGAGCCGCGACATGGGCTGGACCATCGACGCGGCGCACATGGCCGTCACCGACAATGGCCGCTTCATGCACTGCCTGCCCGTGCGCCGGGGCCTCATCGTGACCGACGACGTGATAGAAAGCCCCTCGTCGCTCGTAATACCCGAAGCCGCCAACCGCGAGATTTCGGCGCAGGTGGTGATAAAGAGGATGCTGGAGGGATAGCCCCTCTCCATCTCCCCCCGTGGGGAGAGGGCTTGGCGCGGCAGTCCTTCCGCACCTTCCGTGTCGGAAAGGGTCTTTTCACATTAACGTTTTTAACTTAACGGCAGGCAAGGTTGGGCATACGGCGCAACAGCCTGACGGCCAATGCGTTGCGAAACGTGCCGTTTTAGCGTCTAAAACGGCACGTCTTGGCATCCAAAACGGCCTGTTCCGCAAGCCGAAACGTGCCGTTTCAGGGCGCGGTTCCGCCCTGTGTTAAAAACAGCGCGGCAGGACGCGCCTTTTACTTGAATATATTCAACCAACAAACAGCGCAGCCCCGCCCTCCCGTCTTGCAATCAGACGGGTTGGCGGGGCTGCCTCGCAAAGCCTCACCCGGCCTGCCGCGCAAGGCCGTCTCCCCACGGGGGAGAGCCGGAGAGGGGCTTTATTTAGGCTGCTCGGCCTCGAGCCTGTCTATCGCGCCGGTGGCCGGGTTGAGCGTAAGGTGGGTGGTGTACCGCTTGTTGAACAGCTCGCCGCTGAGCAGTTCGGTGTAGCCATACTGCGCAGCCGGAGCCTCGAAGCTGTCTATCACCTCGCTTTCGCGGTAGATGGTGGCCGTAATCTTGCCCGGAACGTTCACGTAGACGCCCTCCTGCCTGTCCTTCTTCTTGCCTTTCGGGGCTTCGGGCGACACTTCGGGCAGGTTCTGCTCGTCGGTGACGGTGATGTAGTAAGGCACGCCCGACAGGTCGTCGGCATCCACGAGGCCCAGCTTCCCCGACAGGCGGAAGAGCACCTGGCGCCCCATCCCGCGCTGCGGGCATATCGTGAGCACGTATTCCATGGTGTCCTTCACCTCCGAGCCGGTGAAGAGCTGCGTCAGGGCGCGGTCTTGGCGGTCGAGGTTGGCCAGCATTATGCGCAGCTGCTCGCCGTCCTTGGGCATATAGTCGGCCTCGCCACGGTTGAGGTAGTCCTTGCTGTCGCGTATCTCGTATATCTCCTGCGCGGCAAGTTCGGCCATCTTAGCCGTGCTCCCGGCGGCCAGCACCTCCTCGCTCAGGTAGCTGCGCGGGTTTGGCTGCGGGCGGCGCGGCGCCGGCCTGAAGGGCTTCGGCGCCTCTGTGCGGCGCGGCGCGGCGTTGATGGCGAGCAGCGTGCCGTCGTCGGCAAGGGCGATGTTGGCCGCCACCGACTTAGGGTTGAACTCCACGGCATACCCCTTCGCCTTGTCGGCCTCGCCGTAGGTGTCCATGCTGATGGACGTCACGCGGTAACCGACGCCAGGTCTCGTCCTTACGTCGCCCAGCCGGAGGTAGCGCGAGGCGTATTTGCAGAAGTCGCCGGGGGTGAAGGTGGTCTTCTCCACCTGCACCACAAAGCGCAGCACGGTCTTGGGCAGGAAGTAGACGGCGCCCTCGGCGGTCACGCCGGGCTGGTAGGGGCTGGTCTCGGTTTGGGCTTGCGCCCCGCCTGCGAGCGACAGCAGGCAGGCAAAAGCAAGTTTCTTCATATCGTTGAGCATGGTGTTTCTATTCGTTGAGCGCGTTGAAAGCCTTTGGCAGGTACCTCACGAGGTCGCCGGCCACGAGGCTCTCCATGCCAAGGTCGCGCGCGGCGAGGTCGCCGGCCAGCCCGTGCAGGTACATACCCACGAGCGCGGCGTCGCCCGGCCTGTAGCCGCGGGCCAGCAGCGCGGTGAGCAACCCGGTGAGCACGTCGCCGCTCCCGGCGGTGGCCATGCCGGCGTTGCCCGTGGGGTTGAAGGCCACCTTGCCGTCGGGCGAGCACAGCGCGGAGTAGTGGCCCTTCAGTATGACGTATGCCCCGATGCGCCCGGCCAGGGCCGACGCCTTCGACAGGCGCTCGTAGCTGTCGGAGGAGTGGCCGCAGAGGCGGTCAAGCTCCCTGGGGTGCGGCGTGAGCACCATGCCCCTGGGCAGCTGCTGCATCCAGGCGCGGTGGTTGGAGAGTATGTTAAGCGCGTCGGCGTCGGCCACCACGGGGCATTGCGCGCGCCGCAGCTGCGCTATCATGGCTATGGCCGTCTGCTCGTTGGTGCCCAGCCCGGGGCCTATGCCGAGCGCGTTGAAGTCCTCGGTGTCCACGGCTTCGGAGAAGATGGTCTCCTCGCGGTCGAGCATCATCACGGCCTCCGGCACGCCCACCTGCACCACTATGTTGTTGCACTTGGGCGTGCAGACCGTGGCCTTGCCCGCCCCGCCGCGCAGGCAGGCACGCGCGGCGAGCACCGCCGCCCCGCCCATGCCGTAGCTGCCGGCCACTATGAGGGCGCTGCCCATGTTGCCCTTGTGGGCAAAGCCGGGGCGGCCGCGCAGCAAGGGGCGCACCTCGCCCTCCTCCACTATGCGGTATTGCGCCTCGGTGTTCTCTATCCCCTCAGGGCTTATGCGTATGTCGAGCACCTTGAGCCGCCCGACGAAGGGCTGGTTCTCGGCGAAGAGGAACGACAGCTTGGGCTGCTGGAGCGTGAGCGTGAGGTCGGCCCGCACGATGTTCGCCCTCACGTTGTAGGTGTTGTCCTCGCCCATCAGGCCCGACGGCACGTCGATGCTCACCGTCTTGGCGGGCGAGGCGTTGATGTACTTCACCAGCGAGGCGAAGCCGCCGGCCAGCGGCTTGTTCAGCCCGGAGCCGAACAGCCCGTCGACCACGAGCGTGGCGGCGTCGAGCTGCGGCGGGTCGAACTCCTGGGCCACTTCCACAAACTGCCTCACGTTCTTCGTGGACACGAGCCTTTCCTTGTTGGCCGCGCAGTCGGCAGACAGCTTCCCGGTGATGTTGAAGAGGTAGGCCGACACCGAATAGCCAGCCTCGGCCAGCAGGCGGGCCACGGCGAGGGCGTCGCCACCGTTGTTGCCCGGCCCGGCGAACACCACGACGGGCGTGGACGCGCCCCACTCGTCGGCAATGGCGCGCACTATCGCACGCGCCGCACGCTCCATCAAGTCGGCCGAACTTATCGGCTCGTGCTCGATGGTATACTTGTCAAGCTCACGTATTTGAGCGCTCGTGAATATCTTCATACCGTGCAAAAATACAAAATTAATGCTAACCGAACGGCCTCGTTTGCCGTATTTTTAGTAATTTTGCCACAAAATATCATAAAAACGGCGATGTCAACAGTGAAAATCAAGGACAAAGTGTTTGAAACGTCCATCCCAAGGGAAGAAATAAGGCGGCGCGTCAAGGCCGTGGCCGACGAGATAAACCGCGACATGGCGGGCAAGAACCCGCTGCTGCTCGCCGTGCTCAACGGCGCGTTCGTGTTCGCCGCCGACCTCATGCGCGAGCTTACCATCCCCTGCGAAATATCGTTCGTGAAGCTCGCCTCATACCAAGGCACCACCTCCACGGGCAAGGTGAAGGAGGTGATAGGCATCAACGAGAACCTCGCGGGGCGCACGGTGATAATCGTGGAGGACATCGTGGAGAGCGGGGCCACCATGAAGCAGATGATAGAGAGCCTCGGGACGCGCAACCCCGCGTCGGTACACATCTGCACGCTGCTGCTGAAGCCCGACCGGCTGAAGGTGGACCTCGACATCGACTACGCGGCGTTCAGGATTCCCAACGACTTCATCGTGGGCTACGGGCTGGACTACGACCAGCAGGGAAGGCAGCTGCCGGACATCTACACGCTGAAAGGCGAGTGACGAAAAGCGACAAACAGACATTAACATAACCACAAAACAGACCGAAATGAAGAACATCGTGATATTCGGCGCACCCGGTTCCGGCAAGGGAACGCAGAGCGACCTGATGATAAAGAAATACGGCCTGGGCCACATCTCGACGGGCGACGTGCTGCGCAGCGAGATAAAAAGCGGCACCGAGCTGGGCAAGACGGCCAAGGGCTACATCGACAACGGCCAGCTGATACCCGACGAACTGATGGTGAGCATACTGGCAAGCGTCTACGACGGCTTCGGCCACGACCACGAGGGCGTGATCTTCGACGGCTTCCCGCGCACCATACCGCAGGCCGAGGCGCTCAAGGCCATGCTCGCCGAGCGCGGCCACGGGGTGGCCGCCATGATAGAGCTGGAGGTGCCGGAGGACGAACTCATGGCGCGGCTCATAAAGCGCGGGCAGGAGAGCGGCCGCTCCGACGACAACGAGGAGACCATAAAGAAGCGCCTCGGCGTGTACCACAGCCAGACAGCGCCGCTCATCGACTGGTACGAGAAGGAGGGAATACGCCACCACATCGACGGGCTTGGCGACCTCGACCGCATCTTCGGCGACATCTGCGCCGTAATAGACAACCTGCAGTAAGGCCAATGGCTAATTCCAACTTCGTAGACTACGTGAAGATATACTGCCGCTCCGGCAAGGGCGGCAGGGGCTCGATGCACCTGCGCCACGTCAAGTACCAGCCCAACGGAGGCCCCGACGGGGGCGACGGTGGGCGCGGCGGAAACGTCTACCTGCGCGGCAACCACAACTACTGGACGCTGCTCCACCTGCGATACGAGCGCCACATACGCGCCGGGCACGGCGGCAACGGCAGCCGCGACTGCTGCCACGGCACCGACGGAAAGGACGTCTACATCGACGTGCCGTGCGGAACGGTGGCATACAACGCCGACACGGGCAAGTACATCTGCGACGTCGCCCGCGACGGCCAGGTCGTGATGCTGCTCAAGGGCGGCCGCGGCGGGCTGGGCAACTACCAGTTCCGCACCGCCACAAACCAGGCGCCGCGCTTCGCGCAGCCCGGGGAGCCGATGCAGGAGATGACCGTCATACTCGAACTCAAGCTGCTTGCCGACGTCGGGCTGGTGGGATTCCCCAACGCCGGCAAGTCAACGCTGCTCTCGGCGCTTTCGAGCGCGAGGCCGAAGATAGCCAACTACCCCTTCACTACGCTCGAGCCTTCGCTCGGCATTGTGGAATACCGCGACCGCCAGTCGTTCGTAATGGCCGACATCCCCGGCATAATCGAGGGCGCGAGCGAAGGGCGCGGCCTGGGCCTGCGCTTCCTCAGGCACATAGAGCGAAACTCGCTGCTGCTCTTCATGGTGCCGGGCGACACCGACGACATACGCCGCGAGTACGAGATACTGCTCGGCGAGCTGCGCAACTTCAACCCCGAGATGCTCGACAAGCACCGCGTGCTGGCCGTCACTAAGGCCGACCTGCTCGACGACGAGCTGGTGGAGATGCTCCGCGAGACCGTGCCGACGGACATACCGGTGGTGTTCATCTCCGCCGTGACAGGCTACGGGCTTGGCGAACTAAAGGACATCCTCTGGCAGGAGCTGAACAGCGAGAGCAACAAGCTAAAGGAAATAACCGCCGAAGACACGCTCGTACACCGCGACAAGGACATGGGCGCCTTCGCGGCGGAGCTGGCCGCCGAAGGCGAAGACGGGGAGATAGAGTTCGTAGACGCCGAGGACATAGAGGACATCGGCGACATAGAGTACATCGACGACTATGAATATGAAGGCGAGGAGGGCGGCAATGCCTAATCCCCGCCTCCTTTTTTACGACCTCGGCGAAGGCGCGACGGCCTTCACCACCACGCGCCACGGCGGCTGCGGCAGCGGCCCCTACGCCGGGATGAACGTCAACCCATACTGCGGCGACAGCCCCGAAGCAGTGGCCGCCAACACCGAACTGCTCGCCGCCGCGCTCGGCATAGCCCCCGGAAACATAGTCATGCCCCACCAGACCCACGGCACCGAGGTGCGCATGGTGGCAAGCGAGCTGTTCGCACTGCCGCAGGCCACGCGCCGGATGCTGCTCGAAGGGGTGGACGCCGTGATGACCGACGTGGCCGGAGTGTGTGTCGGGGTGTCCACCGCCGACTGCCTGCCAATCCTGCTCCACGACCCGGAGCACCACGCCGCCTGCGCCGTGCATGCAGGCTGGCGCGGAACGGTGGCACGCATAGCCCAGCGGGCCGTGGCGGCCATGGCCGAGGCATACGCCACCCGCCCCGCCGCGCTGCGCGCAGCCCTCGGCCCGTGCATATCGCTCGGCTGCTTCGAGGTGGGCGACGAGGTCTACCAAGAGTTCGCCGAAGCCGGGTTCCCCATGCAGCGCATCAGCCGCCGCGAAGCCAAGTGGCACATCGACCTCGCCGAATGCAACCGCCTGCAGCTCGCGGAAGCCGGGCTGGACCCGCAGTCGGTGGCCGTCTCCGGCCTCTGCACGTACTCCCGCCCCGACGACTTCTTCTCGGCACGCCGCCTCGGGGCGGCATCAGGGCGGCTCTTCTCCGGCATAATGCTAAGGGGAGGGGCGACGCCTGCGCCACGCTGACCACGTGGCGCACAGACAACCGAACATCCACCAAACACCCAAAAAGACAAGACATCAGCATGAAACTCCACTTCCTACTGGCCTTAGGGCTTATGTTCGCCGCCACGCCGCAAGGCGGAGGCACACGCGCCGCTGCACCGGCGGCAAGCCACCAAGCCGACGGCAGGCAGGCCACGGCGGGCAAGCAAGCCACAAGGCAGGACGCCTATACAGCCAACCCCTTCGCTAAAGCAAACAAGTTCAGCGTCAACTTCGCCGACCTAAACCCCGGCGAATGGTGCTACCCGCTGCCGGAGGCAAAGGTGATAAGCCGCTACGGGAAGCGCGGCGGGCGGATGCACACGGGCGTTGACCTGAAGACAAAGCCCAACGACAAGATACTGGCCGCGTTCGACGGCGTGGTGACGTTCTCCCAACGCTACTCCGCCTACGGCAACTACATAAAAATACGCCACGCCAACGGCATCGAGACTTGCTACAGCCACAACTCCAAGAACCTCGTGAAGAAGGGCGACATTGTGAAAGCGGGGCAGGTGATAGCCCTCACGGGTCGCACGGGCCGCGCAACCACGGAGCACCTGCACTTCGAGTGCCGCATTAACGGCCGCACATTCGACCCTGGCCGGGTTTTCGACCACGCCAACCACTCCATCAGGCTCGACCAACTGACGTTCACAAAGCACGGCTCCGGCATATCCATTAAAGCCGAAAAGAACTACATGGCCAAAGGGAAATAGCGCAAACCAAGCGCAAGCAAACGGCTTGGGGCTTTTGGCCGGCCCAACGCATCAAGCCACCAAAAGCCCCAAGCCACCAGAAAAGCCTAAGCCCCAAATGGCCTTTAGCCGCAAGGGGCGGCCCCTACTCCGCCCCGAGCTTCTGCAAAAACTTCCTGCGGTCCACGATAAAGCGCAGGTGGGTGCCCTCGCCCAACACCTTGTCGCCCTCGAGGGCAATGACGTTGAAGTAGAGCTTGCGCCCGTCTATCTTCTCGAGCGAGGCGTGCGCCCTCACCTCCGCGCCAACGGCCGACGGGGCAAGGTGCGACGACGATATGCTGCCGCCAACGGTGGTGCAGCCTTCGGGCAGCTCGCCGGCCACGGCAAGCATGGCGGCATTCTCCATGAGCGCAAGCATGGAGGGAGTGGCCAGCACGGGCATATCGCCAGAGCCACGCGCAATGGCAGTGTCGCCGTCGCCAACGACGATACTGCTCGTGTGTGAAAGTCCTGTCTCTAACATAAAGGTATATTGTTTAAGCAAACCCAAAATTACTCAAATCTGCACAAAAGCGCAAGGACAAGCCACCCACTTTTGCGGAAAATAAACTAATTTTGCAATCTGAAACATTAAACCGCTAAACAAACAACAGACATGGCACTGATAAAAGAGATAAAGGGCCTCGCACCTAAATGGGGCAAGGGCTGCTACTTCAGCGAGAACGCCACGATAGTGGGCGAGGTGACGATGGGCGACGAATGCTCCGTGTGGTTCAACGCCGTGGTGCGCGGCGACGTGGCCCCGATAACCATCGGCCACCGCACCAACGTGCAGGACGGGGCGTGCATACACGTGACCAACACCACAGGGCCGACACACATTGGCAACGACGTGACCATAGGGCACAACGCCACCGTGCACGCCTGCACCATACACGACGGCGCACTGATAGGCATGGGGGCCACGCTGCTGGACAACTGCGAGGTGGGCCAAGGCGCGGTGGTGGCCGCCGGGGCGCTCGTGCTGCAGAACACCAAGATTGGGCCGCACGAGCTTTGGGGCGGGGTGCCGGCCAAGTTCATAAAGATGGCGCGTGAAGGCCAGGCCGAGAGCTTCGCCGCACACTACGTGGAGTACTCAAAGTGGTACCTGGCCGAAGGCCAAGCCGAATGAAGGCTGCGCCCCACAGGCGCACGGCAAGATAGTTGAACATAGTGAAGTAAAAAACGCGCAAGCCGGCCTTGATTTTAACACAGAGCCGGCTTGCGCTGCGAAACGGGGCGTTTTGGACAGCAAAACGCCCCGTTTCGGCTTCCAAAACGCGCCATTTCGCGAGCCAAAACGACCCGTTTCGCAACGCATTGAACGCCAGACAGTTACACCGCAAGCTCCAATTCGCCCGCAGTTAAGTTAAATATGTTAACGGGATTTGAATACCCGCTTTACGGATATTCAAAGGAGTCATAGGAGTTATGAGATGCCATCGCTCCACTGCGTTCCGCTAAGAAGTTCGAAGACGTATGCTTCTTAGCGGAACGCAGTGGAGCGAATCGTATTGTTGGGCGCAGCGAGAAACTTCTTATCACCCCTTTAACTCCTTTGAATAGGGGCTTTGCGGATATTCAACAAAAAGAAAGGCTCCCCGCAACGGCTTATGGCCGATGCGGGGAGCCTGTATATGTGCCGTGCCGCTGCCCGGAGCCGGCCTAGCCAAGGCCAAGCACCTGCTTCGCGGCGGCGTTTTCGGGGTCTATCTCCAATATCTTCTGCCAGTACACGCGGCCACGCGCCCTGCGCTCCAGCACGAACGTGTAGTAGTAGCCAAGGTAGCGGTAGGCCATGAGCAACTTCTCCTGCGCCGCCTTGTCGTTGGTGCCCTGCGCCTGTATGAACGCGATGAGCTTCTCGGCAAACGGCACGCCGAGGCCCTGTTCCGACTCCGGGTCGAACACGTTGGAGATTTGCAGCCGCATATAGAGCGGATAGTCGGCATTGGCCGGGTACTTGTCGGCCATAACTGCATACACGGAGTCGGCCTTCTGCCATACGGCCAACGCAGTGTCGCCCTTTAGCGAGTTGGCATACTCGATGTAGATGCCGCCCAGCTGGTAGTAGTCGTAGGCCGAAATGGTGCTGTCGCGCTCGTGGGCGGCCATGTTGGCCTTAAACCGGGCAATGGCTGTGTCGAAGTCGCCCTTCTGCTTGTAGGCGTTTATTATCTGGTCTTGAGCCGTCGCCTTCATCTTCTCGGCGGCCTTCTCGTGGGCCACCACCTCGCCGAACATGGCTATGGCCTCGTCGTATCGCTTCTTGCCTGAATACACGATGCCGTAGTAGAAATAGTCCTGCGGGTCGAGCACGGCAGAGTCTGACTTGTTGAAAAGCAGGTCGGCAAAGGCGAGGGCCTCGTCGAACTTTGCCAGGTTGGTGTAGCTCCAGAAGGCGAGGCGGTTGAACGCGGCGTCGCGCTCCTTGCGCCCGTGGCCGTAGAGCGCCACGTCGAGGCTCTTGTCGTAGTTGCCCAAGAGGTAGTGGTACATGGAGTAGGTGCGCAGGTCATCGATGGTCATGCTGTCGCGCTCGGCGGCGTCTAACGCGTCTACCGTGCGGTAGAGGTTGAGCTTTGTCTGTGCGTTGCGCGCCGCGTCAATCTCCTCGGCGCTGCGCACGTTGGCCCTGCGCATGAACATACGCCCCATGGCCAGCTCGACGGGGTAGCCCGGGCGGTAGTCGCGCAGGCCCATGAGCGTGGTCACGGCAGCCACGGAGTCGCGGTCGAGCTGCAGGTCGGCGTAGGCAATGTAGCCTGCGGGGTTGGCCTTGTCGGCTGCGATGGCGCGGCGGTACCAGTCGAGGGCGGCCAGGGTGTCGCCCATGGTCACCTGTATGTCACCGCCGAAGACGTAGGCCGGAACGTAGCCCGGCTCTTCCTCGATGGCAAAGTTGATGTATTTGTAGGCGTTGGCACTGTCGCGGGTCACGTAGGTGTAGTACGGCTGGCCTGCCGGGCGGTAGAACTTGTAGTACGCCTTGGCGATGGCCGTGGCCACATCGGGGTGCTTGCGGAACTTGCCGTAGACCGTCTCGACGAACGGGTCGACCACGTTCTTGTAGTTGGCGTGCTTGCGTATGATGGTGTCGAGCGCGGCGATGGCCGCCTTGGGGTCGCTCTGTGCCTGCGCCCCCATGGCGGCGGAAATGGCTGCCGCTGCAAAAATGAGTCTTAGCTTCTTCATCGTGTCACCTTGTTTTTGCAGCCTTCGCGGTGGGCTGCGGTGTGTCTATAAGTTGTACTGCACGCCGAGGTTGAGCGTCTCGACGTGTTTGGTTATCATAAACTGCACGCCGGGCAGGTCGCCGAGGCGCCATACGTAGAACGACGGGGCGAGGTACACGCCCAGCCTTGGCGTGACGTTGGCCGTGAGCCTGACGCCCACCGTGCCGCCGATGGCGGCCTTGCGAGCGGCGGGCTTAGCCAGGCGGGCCTCGTGATGCTGCTGCAGGCGCTCGGACTCGTGCAGGCTCGACGACTCGCCCATCAGGAACATGAGCGCCGGCCCGGCGTATGCCTTAACGTCGAAGAGCGTCCTGCGCCTCGGGGCGCATAGGGCCTCTGTGAAGTCGAGCACGTAGGCCAGCGATGCGAAGCCCACGTGGTAGCGGCTCTGCCATACGCCGGAGCGCGTGGTGCGCGTGGGCCGGGCGGGGTCGGTGAGGTTGTAGTCGATGAAGCGGGCCTCGTGGAGGCTCGCAAGCGACACATACTCAAACGCAGCCCTCACCGACGAGAGGCGGTCGAAAGCGTACTCGCCCCACGCATGTGCGTTGAAGCCCATGCCGGCACCCTTGAGCTTGCTGCGCTGGTAGGCGAGGTTTGTGCCGATGCCGCCGCCCACTGTGAACCGCCCGCGGTCGGCTGCCGGCGCGGGGGTGCGGTAACGGCGGTCGTAGGTGCTCACCGAGAGGCCCACATTTACGGTCATGCCGCCGTCGGTACACTTTATGCTGCGGTTGTCCACGTCGGCGTAGGGTATGTTGTAGACGTACCACGACCCGCGCGGCTCGACGAAGAGGCGCACGCCGTCTGACAAACGCGCCCAGAACTGTGCGCCGGCGCTGTAGGATATGCTCCAGCAATTGAGCATCTCAGAGTCGTAGCGCACCATGCGCCCCACCTCGCCGCCCACGAGCAGGTGGAAGCCGAAGGGCTTGTCCCACGCGAAGCTCTTGGCGAAGCCGAGCGGGTTAATAAGCGCGTCGATGCGCCCGCCAATGTAAGCCTTTCGCCGCGAAAGCTCGTAGGAGGTCTCGTAGGAAGGGGCGGGCGACGATACCTCGGTGGTGGCAAACGTGGCCGAGCGCAAGGAAGCGGCCATGCGCACGCCGATGACAGGCGAGAGCCACTTGCCGATGGCCACCGACGTCTCGTGGCCCACCGACGAGAAGAACCCGACGCCTGGCGCATCCATGAAGTGGGGGCCGGCGGCCAGCTCGACAAACCACGGGCGCTGCCACGACTGCAGCACCGAGTCGCGCCCTATGCGGTCGCCCTTGTGGCGGCGTTCCACCAGCTTGCGGCGGCGTTCGCGCGAAAGGTTGTTGCCGAGATAGTAGACATAGCTGGCCGTGGCTCCGCAGAAGAAGTCGTACTTGCGCCAGTTGCGGTCCTGGCTGACGTCGCCCTGGTCTGTGGCCACGCCGATGTAAGGCTCGAGGCTGATCGAGCCTTGCGGGCCGGTGTAGAACTTCAGCTGCAGGCCCACGTGGGCTTCAAGCGACGGTTCAAGCGATGAGTTGCGCCTCAGCTGCGACATCTGCAGGCCGACGCCCAGCACCGACGAAAGCTCGAAGAAGCGTGCGGGGTCGTAGCCGTCGAAGTATGACGTGAGGCTGAACAGGTGGTCGGCGCGGCCGCCCACCTTGCCAAGCAGCAGGTTCGACGTTTCCATGAAGCCAAACTCGCCGTGCGCGGTGAGGCGCAACGAGTTAAGCCCGTTGAAACGCTTGCCGATGGCGAACCTGAACGACGACAGGGTGTTGAAGCGGTAGGCCCCGGTGGGGGCGTTTATCCACTCGCCGCCGAAGCCGGCCTCGAGGAACACGGTGCTCCACCACGAGCCGCCCACCTTGTCGCCGCCGCTAAGGTACCGACGCTCGAGTATGTAGTCGAGCGCGTTGAAGCCCTTGGCCTTGTTCATGCGGGTCTTCGGCAATGTGTCGTTGGGGTTTGCCTCCTTGGCAGCCTGGCTGGCCGCCGTCGCGCCGTTGGCGGCAGAAGGCGCAGCCACGGCTGCGCTGTCGGTGGCCACTGCTCCTGCCGCAGCCACTGTGTCGGCAGCCGCTGCATTAGCTACGGCGACGGTATCGGCTTGTATGGAGTCGCCTGCCATGGCGGCAAATGCCGCCCCCCCCGGGGCGAGCGCCATTGCCGCGATTGCTATGATTGGTGTCAGTCTCATTTCGTTTCGTTTCCGTTAGTGTCTGCGCTGCCCGTCGCTGCGGCTTCGCCGCCCTCGGCAGCAGTGTTGGCCTCGCCCGAAGGAGCGGCAGCCCCATCGGCAGCGGGTGCCGCCTCGCCGCCCTCGGCAGTCGGGTTGGCATCGGCTTTGGCCTTTGGGGCAGATGCCTTCTTAGTGGCGGCGTAGAGTACGTCGAACTTGCGGCGGTAGGTGTCGGCCTTTTCGTCGATGTAAGGATATTTCTTGCGTATGTCGTCCTTCACGTTGCCCTCGCTGGCGTAAAGCCGACGGTAATCGGGCTGGAGGTCGAAACTGTGCTGGAAATAGGCGAGAAAGTAAGGTGTCTTGTCGCCCCTGGAGTCTGCCAGCATACTGTTGTAGCGTGTTTCCTCGTCAATATAGCGCAGGTAAGCCTGATAGTCGTTCGCCCGAAGCTCGGCAAGTTCGGCATCGCTAAGCTGCCTGAACTGCCCGCCAAGCCCAACAGGCGGCTCTTGCCCTGCCTCTCCACTCCAAAGCATACCTTTGAGATACCACTTCTTGGCGTTGCCGTCGTCCATCATGTCTACGTAGCCCTCGGCCTCCTCACGGCTCACGCCAAGTCTGTTGCGCATCTCTGTGTATATGATGGCCTTGTTCACCAAGTTTTCCTCCACGACAAAGTTATATGCCGCCTCAAACGAGTCGCGCTGCTCTGGAGTGCATGTGTTGTCGAAGTATTTCGAGAAATAATCCTGGAAAGTTATGAAAAGCTCCAGTTTGGATAGAGTGGAGTCGCGCCCGTCGCCTGACGGCCTGGCTGACATCACCCAATTAACCATCGACCTCGCAGAGTCAAGGCTCTGCTCTTGAAAATAGGCGATGGCTTGGTTCACAATCATCTCCCTGTAGTTCTTTCCGGCAAGTCGTTCGTTTGGATTCTTTATTGGTATGCGGTTGTCGTCAAGCACAAGGAACGGCCTAAGCACCTCAAGGTCGGGTACGCCGCGCTTCAAGTTGAGGAGAGCCTTGCGGTTGGCCAAGTAAGGGGCGAATTTGTATAACTCATACGACTTTCTCTTTATAAGCTCCTTGTAGGCCAAATCGGTCACTGTGTCCAACTCGGAGGTGTCCCTTATTGTGCTGTACAGATTGTATAAGTCGCCATCTGAAAAGTCCGCCCCAAAGTTCTTCTTTCCCGAAATATAGTCTGCCTTGCCGGCAAAATACTTCGCTACTGCCTCGGAAGCCGTGAGTGGTCTGTTGGTCTCCACAGTGTACGAGCAGGTCATCGAACGAAGTCGCGAAAGAGCAGGTGCAATGGTAGACTCGTAAAATGGCAAGCCCACAAGCAACCCGTATATGTTCCGTTGCTCGTTATTGGCAACCACGTTGCGCACCATACCAACTATGGTTGTGTCGGCCACACTCCGCTCCATTTCTACCACAAGCTCATCCCAAGTACACACCCTTACTTTCGGCAAAGGCAACTGGACGTCTCGAGCGCTGGAGCCAAGGTTCGTACTTATTATTGAAAGTGCTTTCGCCGCCCTTCGCTGCGCGAGCCTCATGTTGTGCTCATAGTTGCCTTCGGGCGACGCAGTGGCCTCCACCGACACCCTGAAGAGGTTCTGCCCATAAGACCTCAACTCCTCGGTCAGGTTGTCCAACTCAATCTGGTTGGTGGAGTCGCTCGTCAGTTCGTCGCTGTTTTTAACGAAAGTGAGCATAAGGTTACGTGGCACGCTGTTGAACTTAGCCTCGGCTTCCTGCTTGAACTGAGTAATGTCCATATCGGCCGATGCCAACGAAAAATCAAGAAACTTGAACGGACGACGAGCCAAGCACGACCCGGTACCTTGACCACCGTTGTTGTAGTAAACCCTGTGGTAGTCTTCCAAGACGCAATAAAACAGGCACTTGTATGTCTTTTCCTTAGTGTTCTTGCCCTCCGGTTTTTCATACGTTATAACCGTATCGACACTGAACGACTGGCCATCCGCCAGCATCTTGTTGCTCTTGTAAATTGGGTGGACGGGGTCGTTGGGAATGTAGCTGAAACGCATCCTCCTGTCCTGGATGTTGTGGTACTCATCCCCTTCATATACCAAGCCGCCCAAATAGTCTATCGTGTCTTCCGTCTGGCAGTCCAGCACCATCGGCTGAATTATCAGACGGGAGTTGTCTTTAGCATAACCAGCAGGCAGCGTGGCCTTTATCTCAAATTTGACGTATTTCCCAAAATCATCGGAAATTCCCTCGCCGAACTCGACGCCTGAGCTTGTCCTGCTTCCGCGGACGTAAACTTCTTGGATTGAAGTCTTGAGCGTTATTGTGCTGGAATAGCTATTCTTGCCAGGCACAATCTCCACAATTTGAGTCTCCTCGCGGTCGCAAAGCAATAATATGGCCATGCCGTCCATCACAGGCACGGAAAATTCACCGTTGTGGTCTGACCTCTTCCAACCTCCATTAGACTTGTTGCCCACCACCTTAAGTGCCTCGTCCAAACCCGCGCCATAGTTGTCCCTTATGGCTTGGCGCAAAATGTTACTTGCATTAGTGGCGGCCACCCTGCTCTTAAACCTAGCATATTCTACTTCGCCGGCAGTGATTTTACCGCCTTTGTTCATGGTGATAGAAAACGAAACCTCGCGCAAGTCGTCTTGCGCCACTACACTTGCGGGCATGGTAAGGAATAGCGCGAACAAAGTTGCTGTAACGATAAGCCGAAATATGTTTACTTTCATAATTGCGTCAGACTGTTTAAATTGAATAAAACAATGCCAATGGCCAAAGATAACCAACCAGCAAACGTACCGAGCGAGCATACCCAAGCCCATATAGCCGGGAGTCTAAAGCCACGCAACCCGTACTAACGCACATGAGCACCTTGGCCGTTGGCGCAAGAAACTCTCGTGCATTCATTTGCAGGGCTAGGCGCTTCGTCGGAAAGGCATGGTCGGTTTGCATTCTTTTAACTGTGCCTACTTGGCCTTGTCACTTCAAGATGTACGACACGGAGACGCCGATGCGCGTCGGCAAGAGCACATAGCCGCTGGCGTTTGCCTGGGCCGTGCTGCCGTAGGCGAAGTCGATGTCGTAGTGGTCGGCCTCGAAGTATTCCTTCTGCCGGTAGTAGATGACGCCAAGGCCGGCGTGGAAGTCGATGTTGAGCCTCTTCGACAGCGGCAGCACATAGCCGAACGTAAGGCCGATCCCTGCTGCGGAGCCGTCGTAGACCTTGCCCTTCCACGTTATGTCGTACTGTGCGCCCAAGCCCCCTATGCCCACGAAGTGGCGGTGCATCGGGCGGCCGGAGAAGTAGTATCGCCACTCGGGCTGCAAGCCCATTATCTTCATCGTCTTGCCCCACGGGTTGTGGTTGCCGAAGAGGCTAAGCCCAATCGACGTGCGCTCGCCCACCACCAGCTCGCCCCCGACGGAGGGCGTGAGCAATGCGTCCATGAGCACGTCGGTGCTAACGGCCACCAACTGCGCCCGCGCCGTGGCCGAGGCCACCGCAAGCAAGGCGGCAAAGAGTATTTTCTTCATCTGCTTTCGTTACGTTTACTGTTGGAATGTATGCCCGGCGACGCTGCCGCCGGGCATACTTTTAGTAGTGGTGAAGGCTCGCGGTCCGTCAGAACACGATGCCCTCGAGGTCTTCGGTGTCGCTATCCCACTGCGTGAGCTTGGCCGAAAGGGTCACGGCCTTCGGGCCGTTGATGGTCATGCGCACGTTGTAGGACTTGCCTGCCTCGAACTGCGTGCCTTCGGGCAGGCGCAGCTCCTGCGGGTACTCGCACTCGTAGACGGCGCCTTCGCTGTCCTGGAGGGTCACGGCCACCCTATACTTGTAGCCGTCCTCCGGCACGGGCAGCATTATGCCCTGGCCGATGACCTTCTCCACCGGCTCGCCTTCCTCGGTCACTTCCATGAAGTACTTCTCCGGGTCGAGCACGGCGTCTATCGAGTCGCAGAGGTAGAGGTCGGAGCCGCCGCCATCCCACGAGAAGATGAGCTGTCCGTCCTGCTCGGGGTTCTCAAGGTCGGCCAACACGAGTTGGCCTTCGGTTGGAACGCCCATCACCCTTACGCTCTGCACGGTCATTTGCTTGGCGTTCTCGTATGAGGCGCCGGCCTCGAGGTCTGGCCCTGGCACTGCGCTGAACGTCACGCGCATGAGCTTGTGGTCGAACTGCATCTGCGGCACCACGTTCACGTTGCCCTCCTGGCGGAAGTAGCGCGCGCTGTAGGCGTAGTCGTCAACGTCGTTCACGGCGCGCCCGTAGATGACGTCCTCCTTGCCGGAGATGGTGATGTTGGCCACGCAGCGCGTCGCCTCCTTGGTGATGTTCTCGGTGCGGGGGTAGTAGCCGCAGAAGCCGTAGCGGTACCAATTGGCCATCGGGTAGTAGCGCACCACGCCGTCGGCGAACAGTATGTTGGTAACGCCGCCCTCAATCACGGCGTTGGCCTCAACGTTGTCGAGTAGCACCGAGTACGTCTTCGTGTCGGCAGGCTCGTAGTTCCAGGCAATGGGCAGCACGGCGTCGGGGTTGTCGGCCACCACCTCGCGTGCGAGTGCGAACAGGCCGAGGCCGTCTACCTCAAACAGCCCGTCCTCGTCAGACTCTATGCTGGCACGGGTAGCGGGGCCGGAGGCGAGGCGTATGGCCACCTCGCTGTCGCCTTGCGGGTGCGGAGCATAGGCTGCCGGGCCAGCTTCCTCGTCGGTAGAGCACGAGGAGAGCATGGCTGCGGCTGCAAGGCTCATGAACAAAAATTGTTTCTTCATGACGCTTTATAGTCTTAAAGGTTTAACGCAACCAAAAATTAAGGCTCCGGCTCAACGGCGGGTTCCTCGGAGTCGTTGAACGGGTCGAGGTCGATGTTTCCGCCCTCTTCCCAAGCGGTAAGGCTGGCCTTGATGCTGATCTGCTCCAAGCCCCAAACGGTGATGTTCACATTGTAAGACGAGCCGGCCTTGAAGCTTTTGCCTTCGGGCAGCCTGACATCTTTAGTAATGGTGAACTCCCTCGGGGTCTGCTCGCCGGGCATTAGCTGGTTGAGGACGATGGTCATCTCGTAAGCTTCGCCTTCCTTGAGTTCCTGCACGAGCAGGGCCTCTCCGACCTGCTCCAGCTTGCCTGCGCCTTCTCCTCCAGCAGCTTCAGAATCCCAGTGCAGCACGGCGGGGGTGAGGTCTACGAGTTCCATTGTGCCATAGTCGTCGCCAGCCTGGCGCTGCTTGAGGTAAAGGGGAACAGAGTCGCCGCTGAACACGATAGAGTCGCCCGGAACGACATGGTCGCCATCCACCTGCGCCACGGTAAGCACGCCCGTGTTCTGCGACTCGATGCTGATGGACTTTATCTGCACGCCGTACTCGTCGCCGCCAAGCTCGGCAGTCGAGCTGGCATTCACGTTTCCGGGCTTTGCGTTGAACACGAGCCTCACGAGCTTGTGCTCGAATTTGAGCGTGGGAACGATGCCCTGCCTTGCGGAGTAAGCTGAGAAGAGGCGGTTAACGTCAATACCCTGCTGGGTGTATTGCGACAGGTCCTCGGCAGAGGGAACGGCGCTTGCCGTCATGATGTCCTGCGAGCCGTCGATAGTCACATTCACGGTGTACGGGCCTTCCTCCGTTGGGGCAGGAACGGCATCTTGTTCGGCTCCGTCGAGGTAGTAGCCTACGAAATCGAACTTACCCTCTGTGGGATAATACTTGTTGCCGGTCTGCACACTCGCAGTGGCAAAATCATTGACATAGCCAACCGGGGCATCGAAGTCGGCGTTCATAAAGAGCTGATTACCCTCTTCGTCAACGGCAGGCTGGTATGTCCCTTTCTCGAACATCGACACCTTGAACTGCTGGCCTTGCCATACGTTGGCGCCGCTCTCCTCGGTTCCGCCCACGGTACCTATGCCGCGGGAAACGGAAACAGACGGCTGGCTCACGCCGATCTGGATTGGCACACGCCCGTCGAGCACGGCACCGCCGCCCTCGTTGACTTCGTCTTGCGAGCAGCTGCAAAGCACTCCGGCGAATGCGGCTGCAAAGAAAATTGACTTCTTCATCATAATTACATTTTCTTTTTTAGTTAATAATGTATTTTGCTGAAAATTGATTGCCCGGTATGGGTCACTCCACCACCACCTCGTCGCCCAGGTGTCCGCTGCCGGTCTCCTGGTCGGGGTTGTCGGGGTCGATGTCAATCGAGCCGCCGTCTTTCCAGCCTGTAATGTTGATGCTCATCACAATTGGCTGGAGTCCGTAGATGGCCACGCTCACGGTGTAGCTGTAGCCCGGGCGGAAATAGTATTTGCGCTCGGCGCTGTTGTACTCGTAGTAGTTGCGGTCGGTGCCGGCGCGGAGCCTGTACCTCGTTATCACGTCCTTTGTCTGGCCGTTGTCGAGCGTCTGCGTGAAGTAAATCTTGAGCGTGTATGCCGAGTCGACCGGCACCATCACGCAGTCGCCCAGCTCCACCCTCTCCTGGTTGCGCCAGTCGCCCAGCGACGGGTTGTAGCGGAACGAGTAATTGTCGCCGTCGAGCACGGGGGCGATGGAGTCCTCGCCCACCTTCTGTATCTCCTCGTGGAGCAGCATCTCGCCCACCGAGCCGCGCGGCGCGAAGCCGAGGCGGCTGAGGTCGTGGGCGGCCACGGTAAGCTCGCCGCTGTTCTTGCCCTCTATGGCCACCTTGGTAATCTTAATCTTGTCGGCGGTCTCGTCGCCCGGCGACACCTCGAACTTAAACTGCGAGAGGCAGTGGCTAAGCTCCATCACGGGGTAGACGGCGCGGTGGGCAGCGTAGGTGCTGTAGTTGCCGATGGCCACTATGCGCTCCTTGTCGGCCTGGGTGAGGCCGAGGTTGCCCTGCTGGTTTTTCTCTTCGAGCACGGCGGCGGTGAGCTTCGGCGCGTGGCCCACGAGGATGTCCTGCGAGCCGTCGAGCGTCAGTTCGTACCAGATGCGGTCGCTCGTGCGGTGCGGCACGCAGTTTCCCGACGGCTGGTCGAGGTTGTCGAGGTGGTAGCCGAAGAAGTTGTAGCCCACGTCCTGGTATTTCGCGCTGAAATAGTACTTCTCGTTGGTGACGAGCGCACCCGTGGAGTAGAGGTCAAGCTCCCCCTGGCGGTCGGGGTCGAGCTTTGTGGGCAGGCCGAAGTTGTAGTCGGGGCCGTCGAGCAGGCACGACGCGTTGTCGGCGTCGGGGTCGTGCTGCCCGCCCGGGTGTATGGTGGCCGTCATGTCGGCAGGCTGGCTGAACACCCCCTGGAGGTCTGTGCCGTCGCGGAAGGCGAACACGTGGAACCACGAGCTTTCGTACTTAAGGTTGTTGCCCTCGTAGAACGGGCCGCTCCCCCTCGTGGCCGAGATGGAGAAATAGCTCGGCTCGTTGACGAAGAGCATGATTGGCACCTTGTCGTATGTCTCGTCGTTGCCTATGTACGAGCCGTCGTTGCTGATTATTTCGGGGTAGGTGTCGGCACACGACACAAAGGCCAGTGCCGGCAGCACTGCCGCAAACAATATTTGCGCGGCCCTGCGGGCCATCGGTTTGTTCACTTTACGCATCCGTGTGTATGGTTTTGTTGCCGTGGCCGTAAGCCCTTGGGCGGTGGCCACACATTTTTTATATTATATGTTGGGTGTCACATTGTTCCGCGCCGCAGTGGCGCATGGGGTCAGATGTCCACCTCGAAGTCGCTGTCGCAGCCAATCCAGCTGTCAATGCCGCCGTCGTTGTCGGGCGACTCCAGTATCTGGTTGCCGTCTATCACGAGGTCGGCCTTGATGTCGAGCGTGCCGTGGGCGCTTGTGCGCTTCACGAACTTGAAGTCGTCGGTGTAGTCGGTGAGCCTCGCCTCGCGCAGCGTGTTGTAGAGGTTTATCTTGCCCTGTATCTTCTTCGTGAGCGGTCGCCCGTCGGGGTCGTCGGGGTTGGCGGCGCTGGCGTAGATTATCACCTGCATTATGCCCGGCCCGGTGTTCACGTCGGTGGAGGCTCCCGGCACGATGCCCGGTATGTTGATGTTGGCGTGGCAGCGCACCGCCTGCGTGGAATAAGAGTCGCTTCCGCCCACGAACCCCATGCGGAACATCATCTTGTTGGTGCGGCTTATGTCTAAGTAGCCGTTCACGATGTTCATCCTGTACGGCAGGCCGGAGATTTCGGCCACCACGGAGTCGATGGCGAAGGGTGCGCTGCCCCTTGCCTTCTTTATGTCGAAGTAGACGTCTACGTTCTGCGACACGAGGTCGGGCCTGAAGTTGCACCTGAAGCGCTGTCCGCTGGCCAGCTCGGTGGTGGTGGTGGCCACGCAGAAGGCGCAGATGTCGGGCTGTATGTAGCCGGCGTATGGGTTGTAGTCCTGCCACCCGGGTATGGTCTCGCGCAGGCCCGGCTCGTCTTTGGCGTAGACGCGGTATTCGAGGTAGAGGTCGCCCATGCTCATGCTGTCGTCGCCGGAGATGTATTGCAGCACGTCGTCGTAGATGAACTCTGTGGTGTCCATGTTGAACGTGAGGAACCTGTACGAGCCTACCGGCACGCGGAACCACGTGAGCGGCCCCTCGTCGGCATCGCTGCCGGAGCCGCCACCCTGTGCGCCGCTTCCCTCGGTGCCGCCATCAGGCGCGTCGCCGCCGCTTTCGGCGGAGCCGGCTTGCGTGCCGTCGCCCACGGCCTGCGCCACAAACCGCGCCCACTGCGGGCTTACGCCGCCGTCGGGCTGCGCCTCGCCGCCGTCGGGTGCGCCGCCTTCCCCGCCCCCGGGGTTGGCGCCCGGGGTCTCGTCGCCGCCTGCGGTGCCGTCGCCGGGCTGTTGGGTGGCGGGCGGCTCTTCCATCTCGCCGAGCAAGAAGCTGCCCTTGCCGTCGGCAGTGCCCACTTTCATTATGGCCATGCGGCGGGCCACCACCCTGTTGGCCACTACGAACATGGAGTCCGGCACGTCGGCGTCGGTGTCGAACGCGAAATTATAGCTCACTTCGGCCGAGTGCGGATGGTAGGCGCCGGTGCACAATTCCACGTCGACCGTACACGAGGCTGCCACGAGGGCCAGCCCCACCGCCGCCAGATGCCTTGCCAAGATGTCACTGTGCCTCATCGCCATTCTCCTTTCCTTCGTTAGGGTCGGCTGCGGTAGCTTCGCCGCCGCCGGGGTTGTCGTCAGTTGTTGTGTCGCCGCCCTCGTCAGGCTTGGCCTCGGCCACGGTGGCTTCGCCCGCGCCTTCGCCACCGCGTGCGGCAGGCGCGGCCACGCTGTCGGCGGGCAATGGGTCGGCAGGCGGCGCGGCCACGCTGTCGGTCCATGCGCTGTCGGCGGGCAATGAGTCGGCGGGTACGATTGTGTTGCCTGCCAGGCTGTCAGCCAACAATGTGTCGGCAGATAACGTGTCGGCGGGTTGCGCGGCCAGGCTGTCGGGGGCAGGCTTGGCAGCCACTGCGCTGTCTGCCGCCGCACGCCCGGCCTTGCCCTCGGCGGCCTTCAGGCTGTCGCGGCGGGTGCGCTCGGCCTCTTTCTGCTGCTGGCGCAGCTTGTCGGCAGACGCCTTGTTTACCCCTGCCGCAGCTTCGTAGACGTGCCAGAACTCCTTCTCGACCATCTCCCGCAGGCTGTCTTCGGTCTGCTCGTTTATCCTCGCCCTGTAGCGGGCATCGTTTATGCTGTCTTGCAGCATGGCGAAATTGTAGTCGACGTCGTAGCGCCAGCGGTACTTCGATGGCGAGGGATATTTGCCGAGCCTGTAGGCGAAGCCCACGTGGAGGTCGCTCACGACGGGATATATGCCGCTATTGCCGCGCGAGGTCACCGGGTAGCAGTCGTCCTCGCGCGAGTGGCGGTAGGTGTCGTACTTGGCATAGGCCAGGCCCACCTTTATGCCAAGCTCGAAGTCGAAGCTGTGGCCGTTGCGGAAAACGTAGAGGGGCCGCACCAAGCCCCAGCTTACGCCAAGGGTCAAGGCACTGCCCTGTTTTCCTTCGGAACCGAACTTGAAAGAGAAGTCTGAATAAGATGCGTAGGCCCCGCGGTAGTATGCCAGCTGCGGCCGCTTCACGGTGTCGCGGCGGCAGGAGAAGAGCCTGTCGAGGAAGCGCGTGTGCTTCTTCACCTTGCGGTTGTCTATCTGCTTCGGCCTGTAATAGTAGCGAAGCTCGCCCCTCACGTCGGCAAGGTTGTACACCACGCCGGGCTTGAACGTGTGCTTGGTCTGCCAGTTGCCGCGCACGTCAAGCCCGATGCTCCAGCGGCTCCAGTTCTTGTTGCCCAAGTCGAACTCCACGCCGATGTTTGGCAGAAGGAGCAGCCAGTCCACGGCATTGGTGCGCAGGGTGATGCGGTCGGCCAGCGACAGCGTGTCGGTCTCCGGCCTGCGGTCGATGACCTGTGCCTGCGAAAGCAAGGCAACCATCAGGGCAGCAGCGCATAGCGCAGCCCTTAGGGTCTTGTATGCTTGTTTCACTTTCCTTTGTTTTCTGTAAATTAGTTATGCGGTCGGCCCACCCCTCATTCGCGAATGAACCGCCCCGCCTCGTTTCGCGCAAGTGGCGCAAGGCACCGGCGCACGTCTTTCTGTATAGTAGGTATGATAAAGTTCGCCTTTCCCCTGCCGCCTGCAAGTTGCCCGCAGCCGTCAGCAAAAGCCGCCTACCGTCCGGCTTCCGTTTGCAAAGGTAACACATTTTTTTGAAAGTGTTTACCCCCCCCCCCACGTTAATTTTCGTTAACAGTAAAATTTGTCCAAAAACGCTATGAAATGTAAATTGAACACAATTAATCAGCAAAATCAAGGAGTCCCACATCTTGCGGGCAACCAGCCAACAAGCCGCGAGGCATTGGCGGCGGCATGGCGGCGGGCGAATTAACAGAAGTTTGGGCGGCCAAACACGGGCTTCCGCCCGAGGCAGCTTACAATCCGAAAGGCAGCGGCCCCGCGCCACGGCGCACCCACGCCCGAAGCCCGCCTTCACGCAATGGCGGCTACGGCCACGCAGCGTGGGCTACAGCGCCGGCCTACGCCCCGCCCGGCGGGAAACAGCCATCCATGCAAAAGCAAAAGCGCCCATGCCCGCGCGCCACGGCTTAGAAGCTGTTGCTGCTCACGAACTTGGCCGCAGCGTTGCAAAGAAGCGGGAGGAAAGGCATTTTCCCGGGGAAATGGCTTGCGGTGTGGCGAAAAACTTGTATATTTGCGCTTAGGCGTGGGAAACGCCCGCGCCATCAAGACTAAAAACGCAAAGCTACATGGAAGAGAGGAATCACGGTGAACAGATAGCGATGCTGGCCAAGAGGCTGTGGCAGGCATCGCGGGCACTGGTAGACAGGTTTTTCGACGCAATGCCCGACAAGGCCGACGAGGCCGCCACCATACGCGCCATCAGCGCCGACGTGTCGTTCCGGGGGGCGCGGCTGTGGGTGCTCGTGTTCGCGATATTCATAGCCTCGCTGGGCCTCAACGTAAACTCCACGGCGGTGATAATTGGCGCCATGCTCATCTCGCCGCTCATGGGGCCGATAATCGGCATGGGCCTGGCCGTGGGCATCAACGACTTCGCGCTGCTGAAACGCTCGGTGAAGAACTATGGCGTGGCCACGGTGGTGAGCGTGGCAACGGCCACCGTCTACTTCATGATAACGCCGATAGACGAAGCACAGTCGGAATTGCTGGCACGCACGGCCCCGACGCTCTACGACGTGCTCATCGCACTGTGCGGCGGCGCGGCGGGATTCGTGGCCCTGGCCACCAAGGACAAGGGCAACGTGCTGCCGGGCGTGGCCATAGCCACCGCGCTCATGCCGCCGCTCTGCACCGCCGGCTTCGGGCTGGCCACGGGCAACGTGCTCTACTTCCTCGGCGCGTTCTACCTGTTCTTCATCAACACGGTGTTCATCGCCCTGGCAACCTACGCGGGCGCAAGGCTGCTAAAGTTCAGCCCAGTGGCGCAAGGGTCGGCCAAGAGGCAGGCCGACGTGAAGCGGTATATCGTAATAATAGTGGTGGCGACGATGACACCCGCCGCCATAATGACCTACGACATCGTGAGAGACACGGTGCTGGAGGCCAACGCACGCCGCTTCGTGGCCGAACAGCTCGACAACGCCGGCACGCAGATAGTGTCATACGACATAGACCGCGACAGCATGGCACTGCGCGTGGTGGCCGTAGGGCGCGAGCTGAGCGACAGCGCGATAGCCGCCGCCGGACGGCTGATAGGCGAATACAAGATGGGGAAATATGCCCTGAAGGTGATTCAAGGCACAGAGTCGGACTCGGTGATGCAGCTTAACAACAGGCTTACCACCATGCGGGCAACGTCGGAGAACTACTCGGCGATAATACGCGACCGCGAGGCACGCATTGCATACCTGCAGGCAAGGCTCAACACCTACGAGCAATACGACGCCATGGCACCGGAAGTGGCGCGAGAGGCCGCCACGCTCTTCCCCGCCTTAAGGTCGCTAAGCCTCTCGCTGTCGGCGCAGGCCACGCCGGACACATCGCTCGTGGAGCAGCTCCCCACGGCAATAGCCACGCTGAAACGCGGCGCGGCACTGCCCAACGCCGACCGCCGCCGACTGGCCGACTGGCTCGAGACAAGGCTCGGCGTGGACTCGCTGGTGTTTGTAATTAAGAATTAAGAGTGAAGAGGCGAGGAAACGAGGAAGTAAGAATTAAGAGTGAAGAGGCATGATTTGCTTTGGCGCGGGATCTCTGCGCTTGATGCTAATCATACCTCTTCACTCTTAATTCTTAATTTTTAATTAAAAGTTACGCTTCGCCGTTGCCCACGTTAAACGGGGCGATGGTGCGCGGGCCGGCCTCCTTCTGCGAAGGCATCTTTATCTGGCCAAACTCGCGCTCGTAGCGCACGATGTTCTCCTGCAAGGCCATGAGAAGGCGCTTTGCGTGTTCGGGCGCAAGGATTACGCGGCTCTTCACCTGTGCCTTGGGCACTCCCGGCAAGATGCGGGCGAAGTCGAGCACGAAGTCGCTGCTCGAATGGGTGATGATGGCAAAGTTGGCATACTCGCCCTGGGATACCTGCTGCGGCAGTTCTATCTGCAACTGCCCTTGTTTGTTCTCGTTTTCGTTCATTTTGCTTGTTTTTATTTAATGGTGTATATGTTTTCTACGATTTAACCCATAGCAAAGACCATGCCAGAAAGGAAGCCCCTCTACATACCTCCCCGCGGGAAGGGAGCATGGCTCAGCAATTCAAAATTCAAAGCTCCAAACTCTTCATTGCACAATCGCCACTCCGTCGGGAGTGATGCCGCCCGCCGAGACGGCGAGCCTGTCGCTGAAGCCGTTGTTGTAGAAGCTCACGGTGGCGCGGCCGTCGGCGTCGGTAGTCACGTTAGGGTTCCAATAGACGGTGCGGCGGTAGTCGGTCTGCTCCGGCAGCGGCATTCGGCTGTAGTCCGGCAGGTAGAACTCTGCGGGGCGGTTGATGCCCTGGAAGTTGATGCGGTAGCCCATGAACTCCGGCAGCGAGCTTCCGTCCTTGTAGCGGTCGTCGGTTATGAAGTTGAAGATGGACGTGAGCGGGTGTGTGTCGTCCATTTCCGCCAGCCCCTCGCTATCGATGAAGCTCTTGCCCGGCGGCCTGTACGGATAGACCCGCTCTCGGTGGCCGCCAGCCTGGTAGGTAAGGCGGCGGTCGGCCACGTCGGCATAGAGGCGCAACTGGCGGAAGTTCTCGTCGTGTGGGAAGAACTTCACGCCGCGCGGCAGCAGGCTGTCGGTGCCGAAAGCCTTGCGATAGTTGCCGATGCCTAACGAGTCGGCATTGATTAGCGTGCGGTTCATCCCGTCAAGCCCGAAGATATAAAGCATCTCGCGCAACCCGTCGTAGTTAGGGTGCATGAGGTAGCGGTCTGCCCCGCGCTGTAGCGTGACTGTCTGGAGGTAGTCGGTGCCGCCTAGCCACAATTCCTGGTTGAAGCGGAACTGGCTCACGTCGCCCATTATGTTGGACAGCCACGTCATCAGTTCGTCCACGTCGGTCACGCAGGCCGGGCGCACGTCGCGGAAGTTTGCCCAGCGGCGGCGCGAGCTTTTCACAATTTCGTCCACGAGCCAGCTTCCGCTTTTCGTGTCGTATGACACATACCGCCCCCGCCTGGCAGGCGCGGCCATGAAGCGGCTGAACATATTGGCGTCCCAGGGTTCGTTGAGCGCGGCCGTCTCGTAATAGCTGTAGTCCTTGGGCAGGGGCGACCAAGCGTTGAGCGGCTCTATGTGGCGGCCCATGAGCCAGCCCGGGCGGTAGTTGCGGCGCGTATCATAGTTGTGGCCGGCGATGTCGCCCCCCTGCCCAACGGCACCAAGACTGTCGCGGTTGAGCACGAGCGACAGCCGCCCCTTGCCGAAAAACGGCGGCACGGTGAAGGCGAACACGCCGCCGGAGTCAACCTTGCACTCGCCGTAGTAGATGTCACCATTGCCGACGGCAAGCTCGGAATACACCCAGAGGTTCTTCCGCACGGGGCGCCACGCCTCGCGGTTCAGGTCGCTGCGGTCGTCGAGCACTCGCCCACGGAACACGAGCGCACGCTCCGCCTCCGGCATTGGCGCGAGGGGCGAGCCGTCCATCATGCGCTCGAAGTCGTAGCGCGTCCAGCCCTGCACCATCATAAGCACGTCGAGGGCGGCGCGGTGGTCGGCGTCGTCGGCCTCGAAATAGTAGGCAGGGTGCGGCACGAAGCCCTTTATCTCCGACGAGAGCAGCAGGTAGGAGAGCGCGTTGCCGTCGTCGTATGTCACGTCGCGGGCAGCGGCGTCGGTCACGGCCATGGCGAAGCTTACCGGCCGCCCCACCCTGCGGCCTCCGGGGGCGGCTACGCTGCAGCCGACTTCCACCCGCCCGTAAGGGCGCAGCGAGTCGGCCCCGCCCACGTCGAAGGCCAGGCGCAGCGGCTCCACGTCGTGGTTGTTAACGAACACCATGCGCTGCGCCACCACCTTGCCTCCGGGCGAGAAGAGCGTCACCACGTTGACGCCCGTGGGCAACGCCGCCGCGTCGATGTCCACAGCCGCCGACAGGTCGCGGCGGAGGTCAACCACGCCGCAGTAGGCCGTGCGCCCCCGGCACGTAACGCTAAGCCCAAGCTCCATGCCCTCGGTGGCGGCGTTGCGGGCAACGGTGGCGCGCACCCGCTCCGGCGACGAGAGCACGCCGAGCACATAGCCCCGGCTGCGCGGCTGCGGCAGCGAGAAGGTGTAGTCGCGGCCGCCGTATGTGAGCTTCAGCCGCAGCCTGTCGGCAAGTTCCTCGCCCTGCGTGTCGTCTGCCCCGACGGCAAACACGCCGCGCCCGGCATAGTCGGTCTTGAAATAGCCCACGGACTTGCCTCGCCTTACAAGCTCGCCCGCCACGTTGAGCGTGCGCCCGGCGGTGTTGCGGGCCTGGAAGGCCACCCGCGTGGGCACGCCCTCCACGATGTTGCCGCCCTCGGGGTAGAAGTCGATGAGCAGGCGGTCCTTCTCGCGCTCGAGCAGGCTGACGGTGGCCTTGGGCTGGCGCGGCATCCGCTTGATGGCATACCGCCCGCCCTCCACGGCATCGTAGACGGGGAACACGCGGCTGAACACCCCGGCGTTGCCGTCGAGGTAGCGCTGGAAGCGCTCGCCGTAGCGGCGGCACACGCTGCGGCTGGAGAGCGTGCGCCAGCCGTGGCGGTCGCCCGGCGTGAAGTTGAGCATCCACGCAGTGTACGCCCTCACCTCGTAGAACCCGGCGTTGATGGTGTCGGAGAGCGTGAACGCGCCGTCGGCCTGCCCGTCGCTTATCACGAGCTTCTGCGTCTCCACGGGATAGCCCATGGGGTTGAGTAGCTCTACGTAGAGTATGCGGCTAAGCGGCGTGGCGCGGAATGTGCCGCCGTCCACCACGTATGCCTTGTACCAGATGCGCTCGCCCTTATAATAAGATGTGTTATCGAAATGCAGGTAGACCCTCTCCTGCGGGTAACGGGCGGCAAAGCGGTCGAAGTTGGCCTGCCGCGCCCGCAGCAAAGAGTCGGCCTCCTGCCCCATGGCGCAGCAAGCCGCAGCAAACGCCACGGCCAGCGCCAACACCAATTTGTGCATAGGCAACTCCTTTCCCTTTCCTCGCCCGGCTGCCGGAGCCTGCCAGCCCCGGTGCCGATGCGTCGGCAATGCAGATGCAAATTTACAAAAAAACATCCGGAAATGCAAGGCGGCACGGGGTGTTTATTGGTTGGCCAAACCCACAAAATAGCCGCCGCAGCCCAAATTTGTGCGCCGGGAGCTTCAGTTTCTCAAAGAAAATACGTATATTTGCATTATACTTTATAATAACGGCCAGCGCAATCCGGGCAACCGGCGGCAAGCCCACCCGGCCCGTCTTGCGCCCACTGCGGAAACGGACTATGTTTGTGAAAAGCGATATATGGCGCACTTTGGTGTGGGTCGCGCGGTGCCGCCACAGCCGCGGCTTCGGCATACAGTCGCCATGGGCATACCGCTTCGTGCGCTACGTGGTGAACGAGCACTACCCCTACTACGCCTACGGGCCGCTCGCCGCCGCCCACCCCGGCCTCCCGCCGGCCACGCGCAGGCTCATGGAGCTTTACTTCCGCATGGCCAACCACCTGCAGCCCCGCACGGTGGCCGACTTCGGCGACAGCGGCGAAGCCTTCGCCCACTACGTGAAGGCGGGGTGCCGCAAGGCCAGCATCACGGTGCACGGAGGCGCGGAGCTGCCCCCCACGGTGGACATGGCGCGGTTCTCGCCCTCGCCTGCCATGGCCTCGCTCTACCGCGAGGCCGCAAGCCACGCCGGCCCGGCCTCGACGTTCATCGTCGAGGGCATCGGCCACGACAGGCGCGCAAGGCGGCTCTGGCGAGAGATAATGGCCGACGGGCGCACCGGCGTGACCTTCGACCTGTACTACTGCGGGCTGGCATTCTTCGACAAGAAACTCTACAAAAGAAACTATATCATTAACTTTTAAAAACCTACGACCATGGCAATCAACAAAGTCTATACAAAAACGGGCGACGACGGCACGACAAGCCTCATCGGCGGCATAAGGGCGAAGAAGACCAACTCGCGCATAGAGGCATACGGCACCGTCGACGAGCTGAGCGCGCAGCTCGGCCTGCTCGTGTCGTTCATGAAGGACAGCGAGGACAAGAACCTCGTGGTGCGCACGCAGCGCAACCTCTTCACCATCTGCTCCTACCTCGCCACCGACACGGCCAAGACGCCCCTCGCCCCATCATACACGCCCGACCCCGCCGAGACGGCAAGGCTCGAGGAGGCCATCGACAGGATAAACGCAAGCATACCGCAGCAAAAGCACTTCATACTGCCCGGCGGCTCCCACGAGGCAGCCATAGCACACGTGTGCCGCACAGTGTGCCGCAGGGCAGAGAGGCGCATCTTCTTCCTTGCCGAAGGCACCAAGGTGGCACCCGAAGTGCTGCAATACATGAACCGACTGTCCGACTACCTTTTCGTGCTCGCGAGGAAATTAAACTTTATTGACGGCGTGAGAGAAAAAATATGGGACAACTCTTGCAAATCAGAATAAAATGATTACTTTTGCGGCTGATTCTAACTGATAAAATTTACGACTATGTATTGGACACTTGAACTGGCGTCTAAACTCGAAGACGCCCCCTGGCCAGCCACCAAGGACGAACTCATCGACTACGCCACCCGCTCCGGGGCGCCGCTCGAAGTGCTGGAGAACCTCCAGGAAATCGAGGACGAAGGCGACGTCTACGAGAGCATCGAAGACATCTGGCCCGACTACCCGACCAAGGAAGACTTCCTCTTCAACGAGGACGAGTACTAAGCCGCAAAAACGGCGCGAAGCGCCAACTACACACAAAAAGCCAATGGAAGTGGGGATAACAAGAATCCCCACTTTCTCGTTTTAGCACGCATCAAACCGGGCAGGCAAAATAAGGTGTTGCCTGTAATTGAAATACCGCACAGCCCGTTAACACTTTTAACATAACGCCGACTCGCCAAGGCGCGTTTCGCAACCGCTTGGCGCACAGCGCATTACCAACAAGAGCCGTTTTTGCCTCCGAAATGGGGCGTCTTGCAGGCCAAAACAGGCCGTTTCGTGGTGCAAAACGCCCCATTTCGCAATGCAAAACGGCGCGTGTTAAAATCCAAGGCAGGCGCGGGCGATTTTAGTTGCACATTTGCAAGTAAGCCGCCGGAGCGTGAACGGCTACGCCCCGGCTGTCAGTCCTTCACCTCAGCCGCAAAATACAATGCCTCGGCGAAATTGTCGGTAAGGACTTCTATGTTAGCCGTCGGCCCGGCATAGCCACCCACAGGTCGAGGCAACGCCATGGCCTTCCTCAAAAACATCGAAGCCTGCAAGCTGTGCTGCCGCTCCATCGAGTCGTCCAGCGAATAGCTGACGAAAGCCGATGGACTAAAACAAATTTTAATGTGCAGCTCCGGCAAAAGAACCGCAATAGCCAAATCTAAGTCATGAACAGAAACCAACGCCAAACATAAGGGAAAACTCAATTTCCATGCCATGGCAAAATGCGATTAAAAAAACATTTCGTAATGTCACACCCACAGGTTGAGATCCATCCTAACCACACTTATTACAGATTTAACGACATGACAAGCCTGATTTTCTACATCAAATGATTGTTTCTCACAGAAATTCCGTACATTTGCATAAGATAAGCTGCGCTCGGGAATCTGTGAACAAGCTCACATTCCACTCGCTTGCATCATCTTTGCGCTTGATACAACATTTAAGGCACAATGAACGACAAGGTGACATATTGGATTGAGATGTCAGATTATGATTTTGACACGGCAAGGGCCATGCTTGAAACCAAGCGTTACCTTTATGTGGCTTTCATGTGCCACCAAACCATAGAGAAGATACTGAAAGCATATTGGAGCAAAGTGTTGGAAGAACCGCCTTTGAAAATCCACAGCTTATCAAGACTTGCCGAGAAAAGCGGTTTGGGTAATGATATGTCAGAAGAACAAACGGACTTCATAGACAAGCTTGAACCTTTGAACATAGAAGCGCGTTACCCCTCATATAAGGAGCGACTGATGAAGAGCCTGCCCCCCCCGACCGCTGCAAAGAACTGATTGAACAAACTGACAAACTAAGAGCATGGATAAAGAGCAGGCTATAAAATTGGCACAACGCTATAAGGCGGCAGTTGCAGAACGGTTGCCACTAAAGGCTCTTTACCTTTATGGCTCATACAGCAAAGGCAACCATACAGAGGACAGCGACATAGACATAGCCGTTGTCGTGGAGCGCTTGAGCGATGTTTATTTTGAAGACACGCCTTTGTTGTGGAAACTGAAACGCAAGGTCAGCAATCTCATAGAGCCAGTCTTACTCACAGAAGACCCCAACAATCCGCTCTATGCCGACATTCTCAAAACAGGAATATTGATATAAAAGACACCATACGAATGATTTAATAAGATGCCCCTAAACACAACCATCCCCAATCCGTCAACAAGCTAAAACTTGAAAGCGGATTGGGGATGAAGTTTGGGTTTATTAAACCTTTCTATGATTGGCTATCGGTTAAACCGTCCGCCAACAAGTATCGACTTTGTAGCGAAGCCTTTTAGGCCGGAGAGTTTTTCCAATACCTCATCCAATCCATCATAAACAAAAGGTTTCCATGTTGTTCCAACACCAATTACCTCTCTGACATACAGTGAAAACTCAAGCTGCTTACCCGACTTAAATTCCGAATCAGTGGAATATGCCAGCATATAACGCTTTGTTGCCGGGGAATTTGTTTCATCAAAAGCCTTGCACTCCCCTTTCTGCAATTGCGGTATTTTCGCATTCTTAAAGTCTTCAGAAAACTCCACCACTTTAAATTCGTCTCCAGACCAACTATTTGTTTTAATCAGAATCAGCTTATCTTTTGACAATACCATCTTCCCATGTGGAGGAATGGCAACGACGCGCTGGTCGGCGTATGTGGTGGAAACGGAGTGGTCGTTCTTTCCACCCACGCTCACTCCACCTGCCAAGGTGTTGACAGCACCGCCTATGCCCAAGGCACCGGTAACGGCACCCAAGTTCACGCCTCCGCCGGATGCTCCACCTTGGTTCACTGTTGTTTGCTGAGAGTTGTAGTAGACATAATAGCTACCGTCTGGCTCAATTCTAAATGAATTTGCCTTATCTATATATATGGTCTGCGAAGTCTTGTTCAATATCTCCACGCAGAACTTTTCTTGAAAATAGTTCAAGCCGGATGAGGGTTCACCCTTATATTCATAAGGAGTATAATAACAACTCTTTTCTTCATTGAAAAAAGAAACCTGGATTTCGTCGGACGACAACACGGAGTTCTTCGTAACCCCGAGCGTGCCATACCATTCATTAGCCTTCTTGTCCTTGCGGTCAGCTCTCTGCGCCGCAAACAATGCGTCGTCCACGCGGTTGAATTCCTCTATCAGGGCGGCGTTGTCGGCTGCGGGCGCGGCCTTCACTGGCGCGGAAGGAGCTGCCGACGCCTCCGCAGGCTTGACTGCGGGCGCAGAGTCGAACACGTCCTTGTCGCCGTTCTGGTACTTTACCATGAACACCTCGGCCTTTGGCACTACGTATGACGGCCCGTCGGGGTTTGACCACTTCTTGTACTCCACCTCGTCGGCGGAAATCTTCACCACCTTAACCTGCAACTCGTCACCGTTGCGCTTCGTGAGCACGTCCTGCGCTTGGAGCGCCGACGCGCCCACCAGAAACAAACACGATGCAAAAACTTTCTTCATCATTTTCTCTGAACTTTTAAGACATTTGTAACTCCGGCCAATGCGCGAAACAACCTATCACCGCACAAGCCCGCCACAAAGTTACAAACAAACTTTAATTTTACCCCTCCCCGAAAGCAAAACAATGTTAACGCAATAAGATTTATTGCCAAACGCAACGAAAGAGCCGAAACACGAAGCCACAAGCAAGGAGCAAAGACAACCTCAACAGCCAAACACGAAAGCCCGACGTATAAAGAAAATCGCGTTTTCTTTACATTTCGCCCTCGGTCATGTAAAGAAAACGCGATTTTCTTTATATATTTGCATTGACATATAAAAATTCTTTCTATGTACAGAATACCGACATTACCGCTTAAAGTAGAGGTTGAGACAAAGGCCGTGTTGAAACAAGCAGCCCAATCACACCGCAGGCTTGCCGAGTTGAAAGGAGCCGTGCTGTCAATACCAAACACCACCATATTAATCAACACTCTTTCGCTGCAAGAAGCGAAGGATAGTTCCGCCGTGGAAAGCATCATTACGACCCACGACGAGCTTTACAAAGCCGAGCTGTCTTTCCACACAACCGTTTCTCCCGCTGCAAAGGAAGTCCAAAATTATTCAAGCGCATTGCTTTACGGGTTCGAGTTGGTGAAGAAGCACGGACTACTGACTTGCAACGACTTTTGCGAGATTTACAAGCGGATTAAGCACAACGACGCCGGCTTTAGGAGCACTCCCGGAACGGCACTGATAAACGACCGCACAGGAGAAGCCGTTTACCAACCACCCCAAAACCACGACGAAATCGTTTCCTATATGTCTAACCTTGAAAGGTTCATAAACGACGACGCGATGAGCGACTTAGACCCGCTCGTGAAAATGTGCATCATACACCACCAATTTGAAAGCATACACCCTTTCTCCGACGGGAACGGAAGGACAGGAAGGATTGTAAACATACTGTACCTTGTGCAACAAGGGCTACTGGACTTGCCGGTGCTATACCTAAGCCGCTATATAATAAAGAATAAAGGCGAATACTATCGCTTGATACAAGCCGTAAGGGATAACGGAGACTGGGAACAATGGATTCTGTTCATGCTGAAAGGACTCGAAGACACATCGCTCGAGACCGTCGCCTTGATTCTGGGCATAAAGAAACTGATGATGGAATATAAGCAGAAAATACGCGACGAACTTCCAAAAGTATATTCGCAGGACTTGCTGAACAACCTGTTCCGCCACCCTTACACAAAGATTGACTTCGTGTGCAAGGAGCTAAGCGTCACCCGCCCGACAGCATCGTCATACCTGAACCAACTGGCCTGCAACGGGCTGCTGAGCAAAATGAAGCTCGGGCGCGACAACTTCTATCTAAACACAAAGCTCTTCGACCTGCTAACCAACGCCTTCCACATGGACAAGCCGACAGAAAGCCAACAACACATACAGACAATAGGCTGACCAAGCCCAAAGCAGGCATCAGGCTTTACGACCATGCCGGGCATATAGGGTTTCGCCTTGCAGATGCCCCACATTGATGTAGGATGATGGCCACGAAAGAGGCTCACCCCACATTCCGCTTGCCAAGCAATAGCAGCGGGAAGAACCGTTCACCAACCTTTACAAGAGGGTAGCACAAAAGCAGGATGAGCAGCGTGGCAGCCACGGAAGTGAGCGCGTGGAACTCCACGAAGCGCCCCATGGCAAGTATCATTGTCTGGTGGACGGCCAAAATGGGCAACGTGCCATGGGAGATTGTCCTCACGACCATATTCTCTTTCGTGGACAACGCCTTGCACGCCAAGACGAACAAGTAGGACAACGAGGCCGACACGACGTAGAACGCCGCCAAAGACTTCCCAGCGGATAGCCTGAACACGTCAACATCGCCGTTGGCCATTCCCGCCCACAACAGCAAGCCACCTGCGGCCACGGCAAACGCCACCGTGCGCCCCGCCCCAAGCCATACAGCCAACCGCTCTAAGGAAAGGCGTCTCATGGCTATGCCGAAAACGAAGAACGGCAGGCACAGTAGCGAGGAGCCTAACTGGAAATAGTCGCACGAAGGGGAGACAAAGCCGCTTCCGCGCACGGCCGCGAAGGCCAACACCGACAGCAGCGACGCTGCCGCCATGGCCCTGCCCGAATGCAGCCCGGACACCGCCATGCGCATGAGGAACAGGCTGACCACAAACCACAACGCGAAGTAATTGCCCGGCAGCGAGGCTTGGTTGCCCAACAGCACACCGGCCACCATCGACGCGCGGAAACTGCCAAACAGTGCCGTAAGGGCCAACAGGCCGGCATTGTAAACAAGATACGGCACCACGAGGCAGCGGAAGGAGCGGCCAAGCTCGCGCCTTGCCCCTATCGGCTTATACAAAAAGCCCGACAACACGAAGAAAAGCGGCATGTGGAACTGAAATATGAATGGCACAAGCGGCGAAGGCAAGTGGGCAAACACCACAAGGGCAATGCCCACGGCCTTGGCGTAGTCTATCCAAACAATGCGCTTCCCGCCGGCACCGGCGTTTGGTGCCGGCGTGGTGTCTTTCGTCCGCCAGGGGAATCGCCCCTGCAACTCAATGTCCTTCATAACCAATGTCACAAAAATGGCAAGTAGCCCAACTTGGTGCCTTAGCCCGGCAAGGATGGCTGTGGTGGGCAATGCCACCGCAAAGGCAACGGTTTTCGCCATTATCCTATTATAGGTGCTCGGTATAAGACACAAACACCGTAGGTCTGTTGTCCGCCACTTGTTGAGAAGCAAAATTTTGCGTCTTTAGCCAAGAGCAGATTTGCAAAATGGCATTGTTTGTTTCTTATACGGAACTCAAGTCAAACCAAATCAGTTACCTGTCAACATTTCGTTTGCCATAATTTTGCAGAAGTCGCGATTTATAAATATTTATCTAATATTGCCTGCTTTTCACCCGCTGCATTTTTTATCAAACTACGGGCCTTTGCAATCTCCTGCTCCAGCGCATCTATCTGAGACACGATACGCTTCTGCTCGTCAATTGGTGGTATGGGAAGCCTGTATTTCAGTATGTCCTCCTTATTTCCTCGTGGCATTTTGACGCCTTTCTTGCCTTTTTTGGAACGAACCCTAAAGTTGCAATATGTGTCTTAATGTCCATAGTCTTCCTAATTATTTGCAAAGTTAAGAAATTAATCAAGAATTATCCCATTCAATTTTGGATTTATCGCAAAATTTTGCCAACGGAGCGCGCATCTGAAGGCGAAGAGCCGCGAAGATTGTACAATATGCAGATAGGCACGTTGCACCCCACGCAATTTTGCGGGCATAATAAAAGCCGCACGGCACTTGCTGTGCCGCGCGGCTTCTTTTGTTCAAAAATGTTCTTAAAGCTTTATGCCTCCTGCGACTCGCTTACGGCAGCCTCGGCAGGGGCTTCTTCGGCAGCGGCGGGGGTGTCGTCGTCGCCAAAGTCGAGCACGTTCTTGCGGTTGGCCTGCATACGGTCGTACTCCTCCTTGGAGCCTACGATGAGCTTGTCGAACTCGCGCAGGCCGGTGCCGGCGGGTATGAGGTGACCGCAAATCACGTTCTCCTTCATTCCCTCGAGATAATCCACCTTGCCGCGGATGGCAGCCTCGTTGAGCACCTTGGTGGTTTCCTGGAACGACGCGGCCGACATGAAGCTCTTGGTCTGCAAGGCGGCGCGGGTGATGCCCTGGAGAATCTGTGTGGACGTGGCCGGAACGGCATCGCGCACCTGCACGAGCTTGAGGTCGCGGCGCTTGAGCGACGAGTTCTCGTCGCGCAGCTTGCGCACGGTGACAATCTGGCCCTTCTGCAGGTTCTCGCTGTCGCCAGCGTCGATGACCACCTTCTTGCCCCAGATGCGGTCGTTCTCCTCGGCGAAGTCGAGCTTGTCGACAATCTCCTGCTCGAGGAATGCGGTGTCGCCCGGGTCGTTGATCTGCACCTTGCGCATCATCTGGCGCACGATTATCTCGAAGTGCTTGTCGTTAATCTTAACGCCTTGGAGACGGTAGACGTCCTGCACCTCGTTGACAATGTACTCCTGCACTGCCGTGGGGCCCTTGATGGCCAGGATGTCGGCAGGGGTGACAACGCCGTCGGACAGCGGGGTGCCGGCACGAACTGCGTCGTGCTCC
>CALUMB010000001.1 GCA_944321645.1 uncultured Prevotella sp. | reverse complement strand
GGCAGGAATGTTTTCGGCATCGCCATAGCGCGAGATTACGCCATGGTAGAAACGCTGGAACTCTGGTGTGCGCTTCTCTTGGCTGCGGCAATAGTTGGTGTAGTTGTAGTAGAACTTATGCGCCCAAAACGCCCCCTTGCGCGGAAGCGACTCGTAGATGGCACGCTGCGCAGCCGAAGTGTCAAGCTCGCTGCCCTTCTTTCCGAGCAGGAAGAAGAGATGGGCCTGGCGATAGTAGTCGGCAAGCGAACTTTGCGGCGAATGGCACAAAAAGCCGGCAACGGCGCACAACGCAACACCCACAAGGCCCCACTGGCAGTTGGTGAAGGGAATGTCCTGCGGCCAGAGCCTCAAGGCAATGGCGAGATAGATGGCAAAGAACCACACATCGCCCGAGAATCCGTCGAGCATACGCCCGATGAGCGTTTTCTGCCCGGTGAGGCGGGCAAGCTGCCCGTCGGCGGAGTCGCAGAAGTTGGCAAGCATCAGCAATGCCACGCCTGCCACGTTATGCCACGTGTCGGTGGAATAGAACATGAAACCGGCCGCAGCCCCTACAAAAATTGAGAATATTGTTATGGCGTTTGGGTGTATGCGCAAACGCTCTGCCACAAGGGCCATGGCCAAGCCGACAGGGCGCGTAAACTTGACGTCGAGCCACTCTTCGGTGTCTTCCGACTTAAACGATGCGTGCAGCAGTTGCTTAAAGTTTCTTTTCTTTTCCATCTTTCATCCATCGTCCGCAAATAAACTCTTCGGCTTTCGTAATGTCGCCGGCATGATCTACGTCGAGCACCTTTGAAAAAGGGTATGCCTTCAGCCGCGCCCCGTCGGCAACGAGGGCGCGCTGGAAATTACGCATACGGCTCTCGCCGCGCCCAAGGCAAGCCTCCAACGTTTCGAGTGCAAAAGGGGTAAGCCCGTAAATGCCGCCGGAGATGTAGCGGCAAGTGTCTGAACTATCGATAAAGCCCGTGATGTTCAGACTGTTGTCCGTTTCCACATAAAGCGGTTTCTCGTCGTCAACAAAGTCGGTGACACCCATCATGCCCTCGCAATCGCCGCGCTTCACGGCAGAAGCAAACGCGCATATATACCCAGCGAACTCATCGGCGCGGAAGATAGTGTCAACAGTAGTCACGCAAAACGGCCCTTCGCCAAGGTATCGGCTAATCTCGTAAAAGCTGTGCATAGAGCTTGGCGTGCTCTTCACAATACAGTGCAGCGGAACAGTGCGCCCGTCAAGCCCATTGCGGGCTATCCTTTCAAGATGGGCGGCAACGTCGGTCATGCGCTCGTTGCATATCACGGCCACGCTTTCGGCATCGTTATCCAAGAAAACCTTTATCAGGCGGTCTATCAAAGCCTCGCCGCCAATCTTCACCAACGGCTTTGGGGCAACCACTCCTTCGGCGGCGAGCCTACTGCCTTCGCCAGCCGCTATTATGCCATATTTCATCTTTCAAATCTCTCCTTACCTGTCTGTTTCCATCATAAGAGTAGGCAAAAGTACACAATATTGGCGGAAAACAGCTGCAATTTGTCTTTTTTTTAGTAAGTAAACATAATTAAGCACTTGCATGGAGAGGGCATTCCCCTCTTAACATTTTTAAGTTAAAGGCGGCAAAGCAAGCCATATTCCATAACGCCTTGGCAGACAAACCATTGCAAAGGCAGCCAAATTGGCTCGCAAAACGGCCCGTTTTGCAGCCTAAAACGTGCCGTTTTAGAGTCTGAAACGGCACATATTGCAAGCCGGCTTGGCACTTGTTGGATTCAAAGTGGTTTTGCAGTACTTTTTAGTTGCATATTTGCAACTAACACCTATGGAGACGACAAAAAGCCAAAAGCCGCACGAGCGACTTTGATTTAGGCGGCTTTACGAGCGGGATGATGGACAATACGGGCATTAAGGCTGGTATCACACGACTGTGAAACACTCGCAAAGACTTGCTTGCATAAACACTTAATGTATCTGTACGTAAAACATTGATAAACAATCTGTTAAATCAACAGACAAAAGAAAGCCGCAACAAACCGTGCAGTGGCGTAAATTCTATGCGTGAAGAATTTGCAACACGGTTTGCTGCGGATACCTATTCTACCTATTTTGATGGCAGCCGCAAGCGGTACAATGCCATGCTTGCGGCTGTTGGCTGTGGTTTAATCCTCTGCCCCAAGTTCAGCCTCGTGCTCCTTGATGAGCTGCTGCTGGATGTCGTTAGGCACAAGCTCATAGCTTGCGAACTTGGTTGTGAACGAAGCCCGGCCACCAGTTATCGAACTGAGCGAGATGCTATAGTTGGCAAGTTCCTTAAGCGGAATCTTGGCCTGCAGCTTCTGGTAGCCGGCCTCGCTGTCCATGCCCATTATCATGGCGCGGCGGCCTTGCAGGTCGCTCATTACGTCGCCCATGAAGTCTGCCGGAACGAACACTTCAAGGTCGTAGATAGGCTCGAGCACCTTAGGCCCAGCCTCCTTGAACGCCTTGGCAAAGGCAGTGCGTCCGGCGAGCATGAACGAAAGCTCGTTGGAGTCCACCGGGTGCATCTTGCCGTCGTATACGATTACGCGCACGTCGCGGGCATAGCTTCCGGTGAGTGGGCCGCTCTCCATGCGCTCCATCACGCCCTTGAGTATGGCAGGCATAAACCTTGCATCTATCGCGCCGCCCACGACAGAGTTGATAAACACAAGTTTCCCGCCCCATTCGAGGTCGATTTCCTCTTTGCTCTTCACGTTGATGCGATACTCCTGGCCGCCGAACTTGAACACTGTCGGGTCGGGCATTCCCTCGGCGTATGGCTCTACGATGAGGTGAACTTCGCCAAACTGCCCTGCCCCGCCCGACTGCTTCTTGTGGCGATAGTCGGCACGGGCAGCCTTTGTGATGGTCTCGCGGTATGGTATCTTCGGCTCTTCGTATACGACCTGTACCTTCTCGTTGTTCTCCATGCGCCATTTCAGCGTGCGCAGGTGGAACTCGCCCTGCCCGTGTACGATGGTCTGGCGCAGTTCCTTGCTCTGCTCAATCACCCACGTTGGGTCTTCCTGGCGCATCTTGAGCAAGGCGGCCATCATCTTCTCGGTCTCGGCTTCGTTGACGGCCTTGATGGCACGTGAGTACTTAGAGTTGGGATATTTGATGAAGTCGTAGCGATATTCGCAGTCCTTGCCGTTGAGGGCGTTGCCGGTCTTGACATCCTTCAGCTTCACGGTGCAGCCTATGTCGCCGGCACACATCTCGTCTACGGGTATGCGGTTGGCACCTGCGCTCACGAAAATCTGCGCAAGACGTTCCTTCGACCCACGGTCGGCGTTTGTAAGGTCGGCCCCGGCCTTCACCTTGCCGCTCATCACCTTGAAGTAAGACACCTCGCCGATGTGCGGCTCCATGCCGGTCTTGAAGAAGTAGAGGGAGGTCGGGCCGTCGCTGTCGGGGGCGATTTCCTCGCCGCGAGTGTCGTGTACCTTTGGCATCTCGCTCACGAACGGCACCACGTTGCCGAGGAATTCCATCAGGCGGCGCACTCCCATGTCCTTGCCTGCGCACACGCAGAACACGGGGAAGATGCTCCTCGTCACCAATCCCTTGCGGATCCCCTCGCGCATCTCGTCTTCGGTGAGCGTCTCTTCCTCGAAGAATTTCTCCATCAGGCCTTCGTCGTTTTCGGCGGCAGCCTCGACGAGAGCCTTGTGCAACTCCATCGCCTTGTCCATCTCCTCGGCTGGGATGTCCTCTATGATGGGTGCGCCACCTTCAGGCTTCCAAGAGTATTTCTTCATCAGGAGCACGTCTATGAGCGAATTGAAGCCCGGGCCGGTGACGATTGGGTATTGTATCTGCACGCACTTGGGTCCGTAGATCTCTTTCATCTGCGCCACAACCGCGTCGAAGTCGCACTTGTCGCTGTCCAGCTGGTTCACGAGGAAGATAACCGGTTTCTTGAGCTTCTCGGTGTAGCGGAAGTTGTTCTGCGTGCCGACCTCTGGGCCGTACTGGCCATTGATAAGTATCACGGCTTGGTCTGTGACGTTGAGTGCCGTGATGGCACCGCCCACGAAGTCGTCGGAACCGGGGCAGTCTATTATGTTCAGCTTCTTGTTGTTCCACTCAACATGAAAAACCGTCGAGAAAACAGAGTAGCCGTATTCCTGCTCAACGGGGAAATAGTCGCTCACTGTGTTTTTAGCCTCGACGGAACCGCGGCGCTTGATTATGCCCGCTTCGTAAAGCATCGACTCGGCAAGAGTGGTCTTGCCGCTACCCGCACTGCCAAGCAGCGCAATGTTTTTAATCTCGTTTGTCTGATATACTCTCATATCGTCATAGATTTAAGTTGGTACTTAAGATTTATTCGGCCTCTAAGTTAATGATTTTCTGCGATAGTGACAATTATGCAGGTGAAAAGTTTTGGTTGGTTAAGCAAAATTAGTATTTTTGCATTTAAATTCAAACAATGGCTGGTCTATACATCCACATTCCTTTCTGCAAGAGCAGGTGCATTTATTGCGGGTTCTACTCCACGACGCGGCGGCACGACACAATGCGATACATCCGTGCGCTGTGCCGCGAGATGGACTTGCGCCGGGGCTACATAAGCGAGCCGCCCACCACTATATATATAGGCGGCGGCACGCCGAGCCAACTGCCAGAAGGGCAACTGCACGCCCTCTTCGGCGCAATGGACATCAGCCGCGCAGAGGAAATCACGATGGAGTGCAACCCCGACGACATCACGCCGGAATACGCCCGCTCCATCGGTGAGCTGCCCATAAGCAGGGTGAGCATGGGCGTGCAGACGTTCAGCGACAATCGGCTGAGGCTGCTGCGCCGCAGGCACGATGCTGCCGAGGTGCACCGCGCCGTGGACTTGCTCCGCCGCGAAGGCATAGGCAACGTCAGCATCGACTTGATATACGGTTTCCCGGGCGAGACCGTGGAGCAATGGCTCGGCGACGTGAACCGGGCATTGGAGCTAAGGCCGGAGCACATTTCGGCATATTGCCTTTCGTTTGAGGAAGGCACGCCGCTCTATGCCATGCTGAAGGAAGGGCAGGTGGGCGAGTGCGGCGAGGAATCGTGCCGCGCAATGTATTTCGCGCTCGTAGACAAGCTGACAGCAGCCGGCTACGAACACTATGAAATAAGCAATTTCGCACTGCCCGGCCGCAGGTCGAGGCACAATAGCGGATATTGGCGCTCGGTGCCATACATGGGCGTGGGAGCGGCCGCGCACTCGTTCGACGGAGACAGCAGGCAATGGAACGTGGCGGACATCGACGAATATATGGACTGTGTGGAGCGCGGGGCCGTGCCAATGGAGCGCGAAACGCTCGGCACGGCCACACGCTACAACGACACCGTAATGCTGTCGTTACGCACGGTGGAAGGCATCGACCTCGAAGCCATAGCGGCAGACTTCGGACAGGGTTATGCGGAAATGTGTAAAAAGCAAGCCGCCCGCTATGCGGAAGGCGGCCTGCTTGAGTTATCGGGCAACAGCCTGCGGCTCACCCACAAAGGGATATTTGTCAGCGACATGATAGCCAGCGACCTCATGCTCGTGTGACCCGTCCGCGCATAAGCCGCCCGTGGCCTGCGTCAGCGTACAGGCACGTAACCGCTCTCCATCACTATCCGTTGGCCTTCGCCAGACAGCAGGTAGTCGAGGAATGGCTTCACGGTCTTGTCCTTGTCTGCCGTGTAATAATAAAACAGTTCACGTATGATGGGGTAAGTGTGGTTGCGCCCGGTGGCCATGCTTGGATAGACGAAGTTCTTGTTGTCATACGACACCTTGACGGCTTTCACCCTGCGGTTGACGTATGCCAAGCCCACGTAGCCTATCGCGCCGCGAGTCTGGCTCACCGACTGTATCACCGCGCCAGTGGCCGGCATCGAGAGCACGCCCGCCATATAGTTCTTCTCGTGCAACACGCTGGTCTTGAAGAACTCATACGTGCCGGAAGAGGTCTCACGTGAGTATACGATTATCTTCAGGTCGTCGCCACGCTTGCCCGTAACATGGTCGCGCACTTGGTTCCAGTTTGTTATCTTTCCCCTGAAGATGTCCTCCAACTGCTGCCTGGTGAGGTGCGAGACAGGGTTGGAGGGGTTCACCACCACAGCCAGTGCGTCGTATGCCACCACAGCCTCGCGCAACTGCTTGCCGACCTTCTTAAGCTTCATCCTCTCGCTGAACTTTATTGAGCGCGATGCCATCGCAATGTCGGTCGTCCCATCGAGCAACGCCGAAATGCCCACTCCGGAGCCTCCGCCGGTGACGGTGACACGCGCCCCGGGTGTCAGGTGCATATAAGTCTCGGCGGCTTCCTGCGACACCGGGAGCACGGTGTCGCTGCCCTTTATCTTCTGCCCGACCGCCGAAACGGCAATCGCGGCCATGCAAGCGGCGGCCACAAACCTGCGCAATCTCATGCTTGTAATCTTCATCATGTACTATGTTAATCTGTTTACGCCGCGAAATAACAACTAATATGTTACGATGTGCGCACGCGCAGGTTACGATTCGGCTACAATCCACGCGGAGGCCGCCTTGAAACACAATCGTAACACGTGTGTCACCTGTTGTTCATTTCGTAAGCATACTTTTGCGCCAGGAAGTAACGAAGAAACAAACTATACAAATGAAAAAAGCATTCGAGAAGATCATCAGCGGGATAATCACTTGCAGCGGCTTCCTCACCAGCTTGGTTATACTGCTCATCGTGGTATTCCTGTTTTCTGAAGGGCTTGGGCTTTTCTCCCAAAAGACGATAGAGGACGGATACGTCATCGTGGTGAATAAAAGCAACCCCGTTGACGAGTTGGACTCGCGGCAAATAAAGGAAGTGTTCGACGAGGACGTCACCAACTGGCAGCAAGTGGGCGGCAAGCCCGTCCAGATAATGGTGTTCCGCTTCGAGGATATGCAGAAGCACTTCAGCGAAGAAGAGCTTGGGGCTAATTACGAGAATGCCACGGCCTGCATCAACGAGATAGTCGAGCAGAATCCCGGCATAGCGGCTTTCGTTCCTGCCGAGTTCGCCGAGGGTGAAGGCTTTACGGGCAAGCGGCTCAAAGACCACCGCATCTCCGTTGGCGAGGTGTTCGGCGGCAGCGAGTGGTTCCCTACGGCCACGCCCGCGCCTCAGTTCGGTTTCTTACCCCTTGTGCTCGGCACTGTCTGGGTGACGGTCTTCGCAATCCTCTTCGCCCTCCCATTCGGGCTATCAGTGGCAATCTATATGTCAGAAGTGGCATCCACGCGCATCCGCGCCGTGCTTAAGCCAATAATAGAGTTGCTCAACGGCATCCCATCGGTGGTGTATGGCTTCTTCGGACTGATTGTGGTCGTTCCGCTGCTCCAAGATGTCTTTGGGTTACCAGTCGGCGAGAGCGGGTTGGCCGGAGCCATCGTGCTTGCGGTAATGGCTCTGCCCACCATAATAACCGTGAGCCAAGACGCCATGCAGAATTGTCCGCGCTCACAGCGCGAGGCAAGCCTGGCCCTCGGGGCGACCAAGTGGCAGACTATATATAAGGTGGTGATGCCGTATTCCGTCTCCGGAATAACGTCGGCCATAGTGCTCGGCATAGGCCGCGCCTTCGGAGAGACAATGGCCGTGCTCATGGTGACGGGCAATGCAGCCGTGATACCGCTCTCCATCACCGACCCCCTGCGCACTATCCCGGCGACCATTGCCGCCGAACTCGGCGAGGCACCGGCTGGCGGGCCGCACTACCAGTCGCTCTTCCTGCTCGGCGTGGTGTTGTTCTTCATCACACTGATAATCAACCTAAGCGTGGAATACATTTCGTCCAAAAACAAATAAACAATGGAAAGCATCGATCGGATAGCAAGCAACCACAGGCGCAAAATGCTGGCGCAGAACGTGGCCTTCGGCCTGTTTAGGCTGCTGAGCGGCGTGATAGTGGCCGTATTGTTCGTGATATTGGCATTCATCGTAGTGAAAGGCGCGAGAGTGCTCGACTGGGACTTCATCACCACCCCCCCCGCCGACGGCATGAAAGGCGGCGGCATCTGGCCCGCCATCGTCGGCACGTTCTACCTTATGGCAGGCAGCGCTCTGTTCGCCTTTCCACTCGGCATAATGAGCGGAATATATATGAACGAATATGCACCGAAGGGAAAAGTGGTCAGGTTCATCCGAATGATGACCAACAACCTGGCGGGCATACCTTCCATCGTGTTCGGTCTGTTCGGTATGTCGCTCTTCGTCAACTTCTTCGGCTTCGGCGACAGCATACTCGCAGGCTCGCTCACACTCGGCCTGCTGGCCCTGCCGCTCGTCATCCGTACCACCGAGGAGGCTCTGAAGGCCATACCCGACAGTTTCCGCGAGGGCAGCCTCGCCCTCGGCGCGACTAAGCTGCAAACCATCTGGCACGTGATACTGCCTATGGGAATGCCTAACATCACCACCGGGCTGATACTCGCGCTCGGCCGCGTGTCGGGTGAGACAGCCCCCATCCTCTTCACCTGCGCGGCTTATTTCCTGCCGCAATTGCCGGAGAGCGTGCTCGACCAGTGCATGGCACTGCCATACCACCTCTACGTGCTGGCCACGAGCGGCACCGACATGGACAAGCAGACGCCTATCGCCTACGGCACAGCCCTCGTGCTCGTGGCCATCGTCCTCCTCATCAACCTGTTGGCAAATGCGCTGCGCAACCACTTCCAAAAGAAACTGAAAACAAACTAAGCACATACATAATTAATATTGATTATGAGCAAGATTGATGCACAACACGTCGATTTCCACTACGGAGCCTTCCATGCGCTCAAAGACATCAGCATGGGCATAGACGAGCACGAGGTGGTGGCCTTCATCGGCCCGTCGGGATGTGGAAAGTCCACCTTCCTGCGGCTCTTCAACCGTATGAACGACCTCATACCCGACACCCGCCTCGAAGGTACGATAGCCATAGACGGGCAGGACATCTACGACCGCTCCGTCAACGTGGACGAGCTGCGCAAGAACGTGGGCATGGTATTCCAACGCCCCAACCCATTCCCGAAGAGTATATATGAGAACGTGGCTTACGGCCTGCGCGTGAACGGCGTAAGGGACGAGGCTTTCATAGCCGAGCGCGTGGAGGAGTCGCTGCGCGGGGCGGCACTGTGGAACGAGGTGAAAGACAAGCTCAAAAAGTCGGCCTACGCCCTCTCCGGAGGCCAGCAGCAGCGCCTGTGCATAGCCAGGGCCATGGCCGTGCGCCCTTCCGTGCTGCTCATGGACGAGCCTGCATCGGCCCTCGACCCCATATCCACAGCCAAGGTGGAAGAGCTGATACACGAAATAAAGAAAGACTACACCATTGTCATCGTCACCCACAATATGCAGCAAGCCACCCGCGTGAGTGACAAGACGGCTTTCTTCTACCTCGGTCGGCTCGTGGAGTACGGCCCCACCACTAAGATGTTCACCAATCCCGCCAAGGAGGAGACACAGAACTACATCACCGGGCGGTTCGGCTGATGCCCGCCGTTACGACAGGAAACAACGACAACAACAACGAAAAACTGAAGCAACCATGGTAAAATTTGTAGACGAAGAATTGTTAAGGATACGCAAGGAAGTGCTCGATATGTGGACTCTCGTTTACGAGCAACTCAAGAACGCCTGCGAGGCCGTGGCCACGGCCGACAGGGAGAAAGCCTGGGACGTGGTCATCCGCGAGAAGCGCGTAAACGCCTCGGAGCTTAAGCTCGACTGCGACGTGGAGGACTTCCTCGTGCTCTACACCCCCGTGGCCATCGATATGCGCTTCGCACTGGCCATGCTCAAGATAAATTCCGACCTCGAACGCATAGGCGACTTCGCCGAAAACATAGCCCGCTTCGCCATCGGCCTCGACGGAGAGCGCATCGACCAAGAGCTACTCGAAGCCACCCGCCTGCGGGAAATGGCTGACGGAGTGCTCGATATGCTGCTCACTGCCAGACTCGCCCTTGAGAAGGAAGACCTGGCCATGGCCAACACCCTCTTCGAGAAAGACAACCTGATAGACGAAATCAACCGCGACTCTACAGCTGCCCTCGCCCACTACGCCTGCGAACACCCCGACAAAACCGCCTTCTGTATCGACCTTCGTGGCGTGTTCTTGCGCATGGAGCGAGCCGGCGACCACATCACAAACCTTGCCGAGGAAATAGTATTCTATATAGACGCCGAGGTGCTTAAGCACTCCGGCAAGGGCGCACCAGAAAGCGAGGACGACAAAAACGGCGAGCCACAGTGCTGATAAAGCTTTCTATGCGCCCATGGCGGCATCATTCTTTATGAGGAGTGCCGCCATGCGCCTTAACGAAAGCCAAAATATCAATTGGCATCCGCGCAAAACTTTTTCGGTCGAAATCTAAACTTAGGGTAAGTTACAATCAAACATACAGTCTTTCGCAACGCAGAAGGCGGTATGTTTGATTGCATAATGAGGCTTTTCGGAAAGCCGAAGAGGTCTCACGAATACGTATTGATTACGCATACTGCAAAGCGGCAAGCCGCTTAGCCTGACGCAGCAACCTCTGTCTCAGATAAGGCTGCCGCGGTAAAGCGAAGGCTTGCCCATGGAATTGCCTGCGCAGCACAGGCAGGTGTCGTTGTTCCAGTCGCTTTCGAGCGTGAAGAAGCCGTACCGGTCTGGCTCGGTGGCTATCGTCCCATAGCGTAGGTGCTGGCCAGGATAGAGGCAGGTGCTGGCCGATGGTTGCGTCTGTATGTCTACGCTGCAGCCGAAACGCTCCTCTATCTCGTCCTTGTTGCGCCTTGTCTTTTTCTTCTCGTCGGTGCCGATGGCCGCCATGAGCCATTCCTCGACGGTCTCGCCGGGCACGAGCCGGGCCGTGATGTAGTCGCGAAGTTCGCCTTGCAGGTTTTCGTCGAGGTCGTCGAACGATATTACGCGCACCTTGTACTTCGCCTTGGGGATGTTGAGCATGGTGTCGGCCGGCACTTCGCCCATGATGTTGCACTCGTCGATGATGGCCTTAAGGATGTCGATGGTGGATATCTCGAGCGTGTCCACCAGCTTGAGTATGCCGTCTTTGAGTGAGGGGTCGCCGAGGTTGTCGTCTATCACGTCGCTGACGGCCTTGGGGGGCAGGTTGGCGAACTCCTTGATGTAGCGTATGCGCCCAGGGCGACCCAGCAGGTTCTCGTCTACGGCCAACCTGTTTGTGGTCAGTATGTAGAGCTTGCGCTTGCTGTTGTAAACGCCGTCGATCATCTTTAGCAGCACGTCGCGCTCTTCGCTGAACGTCTTTTCTGCCTCGTCGATGAGTATTGCACACTCGAAGCAGAGCGACTGCACGAACTCAAGCAGGCCGTCCATGGGCCGCGATATGACGATGGCTGGCAGCCCGGTGCGGTTGCAGAGCAGCTTAGCGGCTATGGTCTTGCCCGTGCCTTTCAGCCCGTTGAATATCACGCCGAGGTTCTTGCCGCTTGCGGCGAACTGCGGCGATGTCCAAGCCTTGATGATTCTCTTCATGATGTCCTCGCAGTCGAGGTCATACACCTTGAAGCTGAAGGTGAACGAGTCGTCAATCTTCTCTAACCCGAGCCGCTTTGTGCGCGCGTCTTCGTGTATGCGGAACACGCCGCGGTCGGGGCAGGGCAACAGCGTGGCGCTGCCGGGGATTGGGTATAGTATGCCCCCGTCACTGATCCACTTCTGCCGCTCCACCGTTTCCACGCGTTCCTTCGTGGCATCGGAGCCGGGATTGAGGTGTTCCTCCTTGCTCAGCGTGTACGACTCCAGGTCCACCAGCTCGTTGCGGAAGGTCAGCCCGCAGCGCTTGTCAATCCGTTCGTATACGAATCCGTTCTTCAGCGCCACGCGGCGCGAGGCGTCGTTGCGCGGCAGCACAGATATGGTGAGCGAGTCGGCACCGCGTTCGCCGAAGAGGTATTCCTTCATCCGCCCTACCACTTCGGTCATGTAGCCCTTGCCGCGCGCCTCGCTGCTGAGGAAATAGCATATTTCGTAGTTTAGCCTTTCGCCTGCAGCTGTCGTTGTCGTGTGCGGTGCCACCTCGAACACCCCGGCCACACGTTGCGGGTTGGTCTTCTCGGCTATGGCGAACATCAGCCCGCTCGCCATGCCTCGGCGTATCTTCCCCTCGGCCTCACTGGGGTCGGTCATTGGCCGGAAGCCTGTGCTGAGCGCTGTCTCCGCGTCGGCCATCAGATGGTAGATGTCGTTCACGTCGCTTTCGCCGGGAGTCCTTATGATGAGTCTCGCCGTTGTCAGTTCTGTCTTCTGTGTCATGTCGTAAGTTGTTTTGGTGCAAATTTACTTCGTGACAGTGCCAAAACGCGGCACAGCCCATGAAAAATGATGCCGGCCACGGGAAACCTTGCATTGTCGTTTCCTGCGGTCGGCATTGTGACACCATTATGTCGGTTCGCTTGGCCGGCAGTTGGTGGTTGATTGTTTGCACTCATGGGCCGACGGTTCCTGCTGCTCCCGGCGTATGGCTTCAATGTCGTGGCACGCCATGAGTTTAGGTCTGAGACGTTTGGTTACTGCGAAATATTGGAAATCAGGTGCAGTACCCCCTCCCACTGCGCGGCATTTTGCTGGCAAAAAAGATAAATCCCGCCATCGGCGTGGTGCCTAAGGCGGGATATTGCAATGTCATCCAAAAAGTCTGAGGCGTTGCGCCCGGCGCGTCAGTTAGTCTTAAACTCCACCTTGGCCTGCTTTAGCCCAGGGGTGGTTGCGGTGAGCCTGACCTTGCCCGGCTCGCGCTTTGAACGCAATATAACTGTTGCCGTGCCTCGATAGAGCTTTCGCTTGTTGCCTACGGTAAGCTCGTCGCTGGCCATGTCGCCGTTAATTACGCCAAGAATCTCTGCCGGGCCTTCCACCTCGAAGGTCACCTCTCCTTGTGTTCCCTGCACACGGCGACCCTTCTTGTCTACTGCGCACACTTTGATGTGCTGCAGGTCTTGCCCGTCTGCCTTCCATTCCGTGTTGTCCGATTCGGCAGTGAGCTTGACGGCATCACCCGCGGTCTCTATCTTGTGGCGTGCCACTACCTTGCCGCCCTTTTTGGCAACTGCCTCGACGTAGCCCGGCTCATACTTCACGCCATCCCACTTAATCCTGTTGCGGCTCTTAGGGGCAGTGGTGTTCTGCTTCACGCCGAGGCTCTTGCCGTTGACAAGCAGTTCCACTTCGTCGGCGTTGGTGTAGGTATAGAGCGACAGCGTGCTGCCCTCCTTGCGGTTCCAATGATCGGACAGCCCTTCGGAACCTACCACGACATCGTTCCACACGGCGTTGCTCTCGCTGTCAACGATACCGATGTGTACGACAGGCTCGTCGGGCTTGAACATACTTCTCAGCAGGTATGCCTTGGGCTTGGGGTCGAGGGCTATGTCGAAGGCTCCTTGCACCCAACCCTTTGCGGGCCAGCCATTGGACTCGCCGAGGTAATCGATCATGCCCCAGTAGGCCAGACCCACCACCTTGTCGAGATCCATCTCGAAGAAGTTGGGTCCCATCATCGAGTTGTTTGCCTCACTCTGGTAGAAAATCATGTTTGGAAAACGGCGGCTGTCGCCCGGGAAATACATATAGCGGTAGTTGTAGGAGGCAATGTCGGTGACGAGGGCAAGCGGGGCCGGTATTGAATCTGTGGTAAGGCTGCGGGTGCGCGGGTGCATGGCCACGGTGACTGGGCGCGTCTTGTCGTAGCGCATGAGCAGCTCACGCTGCAGGCGGTAGGGAGTGACACCCCAATCGGCAAATGGCAGCGACCAATACTGCTGAAGCTCGTTGCCGAGGCTCCACATCACCACCGACGGGTGGTTACGGTCACGCTTTACGAACTCCGGCACGTCGTGCTGCCACAGGTTGAGCCATTCGGTGCGTCCGCCGGCATATTGGGTGAGCCATTTGTCGTAAAGCTCGTCAACGACGAGCATACCGTATTTGTCGCAAAGGTCGAGGAATGACTCACTGTATGGGTTGTGCGACGTGCGGATGTGGTTGAAGCCGAACTCCTTAAGCAACTGTATGCGCTTTTCCATGGCGCGTGGATAGGCCGCAGCGCCGAGGGCGCCGAGGGTGTGGTGATTGGCATTGCCCATGAAGAGCACCTTCTTGCCATTGAGCTTGAAGCCAAAGACCGGCGAATACTCAAACCAACGCACGCCGAAGTGTTCGCTCACTTGGTCAGCCACGGTGCCGTCGGGGCGATAGAGCGTGACCACCGCTTCATAGAGGTTTGGCGTTTCACAGCTCCAAAGCTTCGGCGATTCGAGCGTGATGCTGTCAACTATGTATTCGTTCACCTTCTGCCCACGATTGTAATGTATGGCATTCGTCTTCTCGTACACGACATTTCCTGCGGGGTCAACAATCTTGGCGTTCACCTTTAGGTCTTTTACGCGCAGGTAGCAAGCCATCTCCGCCTGCACCATCACCGTGGCCCTTGCCTCGCTCACGCTCGGAGTAGTGATGTAGAGCGGGTGGCGGGTGAAGTACTGCTGCGGGTCGGTGACGATGAGCTTCACGTCGCGGTATAGCCCACCGCCGGTGTACCAGCGGGAGTTCTCCGGCCTCTGCGTGTTGGCCTTTACGGCCACGACGTTCTCCTGACCGAACTTCAGCAGCTTTGACACGTCGGCATCAAAACCGAGATAGCCGTATTCAGTGCCTCCTATACGCTCTCCGTTAAGGTAGACGTCGCCCACGAGCATTATTCCCTCGAAGTCGAGCAAGATACGCTTACCTTTCAAGGAATCGGCGGGAGTGAAGGTCTTGCGGTACCATCCTATGCCCATCTCCTTGAACCCGCGCGAGCTGAGACGGCTCTTCACGTTGCTGCCAATGTCGCTGTTGTCGGCCTTCTCATCGGCGGCGGGAGCCACCCACGGCTGGTAGATTTGGAAATCGTGCGGCACGACAATCTCCTGCCACCCGCTGTCGTCGAATGCGGCGGCCTGCGCCCCCTCTACGTCGCCGGCGTGGAAACGCCAGCCGAAGTTAAAGTTCTGGACTATGCGTCCACTGTCGGCGGCTGCCAGCGGCAATATGGCCGCCAGCGCCCAAAGGAATAATGCTATTCGCTTCATGTTCTTAGTTATAGTTAATGATTAGAATTCAAAGGATAAAAAACACCGGCTACCAACCACCAGGCTTATTCAGGCATTTATGTATTGCAAGCACATCTCGGCGCAACGCTCGCCGTCGATGGCGGCCGAGACGATGCCGCCGGCATAGCCTGCGCCCTCGCCGCACGGAAACAGCCCCTCGACGCCTATGTGCATCAGCGTGGCCGCGTCGCGCCGTATGCGCACCGGGGCCGACGTGCGCGTCTCTATGGCCATCAGCACGGCCTCATTCGTAAGGAAACCACGGCTCTTGCGCCCAAACTCCTCGAAGCCGCGCCGCAATCTCACACTGATTTCATCTGGCAGCCAGAAGTGGAGCGGCGAAGACACAAGGCCGGGGGCGTATGACGAGCGCGGCAAGTCGTAGCTCAACTTCCCGCTTACAAAGTCCATCATGCGTTGGGCAGGGGCTGCCTGGCGCATCCCCGCCTGCGTCCAGCAAAGGCGTTCGAGCCGCTCTTGCCATCGCATCACTTTGAGTGGGCCGTCGCCTTCTATGTCTGCCGGCCTCGTCTCCACCACCATGCCGCTATTCGACCACCGGCCGGCGCGGCTCGCCGGGCTCATGCCGTTGACAACCACCTGCCCGTGGGACGTGGCAGCCGGTATGACAAAGCCTCCCGGACACATACAGAAGGAGTAGACGCCGCGACCTTCCACCTGGGTGACGAACGAGTATTCGGCAGCAGGAAGGTAACGCCCACGCCCGTTGGGATTATGGTACTGTATCTTGTCTATTAGTTCCGAGGGGTGTTCGAGCCTCACGCCAACGGCAATGCCCTTGGCCTCAAGCGCAACGCCAGCCGAATGGAGGTAGCCATAGACATCCCTTGCGGAATGGCCGGTGGCCAGGATTACCGGGCCGCGAAACTCTACGGTCTTCCCCGTGGCGAGGTTAGTAGCGGCAATGCCTTCCACGCGCTTCCCGCCGTCAAGCAAGAGCGCGTCCATGCGCGTTTGGTGGTGTACCTCGCCACCTGCACTGATAATGGTGTTGCGCATGGATTCAATAACCCGCGGCAACTTGTCGGTGCCAATGTGGGGATGGGCATCGGAAAGGATGGACAGCGGGGCACCATGCTGGCAGAATATGTTTAATATGCGGTCTACATTTCCGCGCTTCTTGCTGCGGGTGTACAATTTTCCGTCGGAGTAAGCCCCTGCCCCGCCCTCACCGAAGCAATAGTTGCTTTCTGGGTCTACCTTTTGCAGGCGCGGAATTGAGGCGATGTCACGCTTACGCGCCCTGACGTCCTTGCCACGCTCCACGACCACGGGACACAAGCCGAGTTCGATCAGCCGCAAGGCGGCAAATAGCCCCGCAGGCCCCTCGCCAACCACGACCACGCGCCTGGCTCCAGCCACACACGGATAGTCGATAGGGATAAAAGCAGACTCCTGCGGCTCTTCGCCAATGTAGACCCGCAACTTGAGGTTCACGGCAATGTTGCGCTGCCTGGCATCGATGCTTTTCCTCAACACCCTCACCTCCGTTATCGTGCGCACGTCGATGCCCTCTTGCTTAGCCACATACAAGCGCAGGCGGTCGCCTTCGGCAGCCGTCTGCGGCGTCACCCTCAACTGACATTCTTTTATCATACATTATCTAAAATAATGCGCCGCACAGAACCAAAGGCTGTGCACCGCCACGCCCCAACAGTTGCATCGGTTGACAACGAAATGAGACATGATGCTTTTTATGTTTTGCAAATATAATGAAATAATGTCAATCGGCAAGGGGATTATGCGCTTTTTGTCATGTAAACGTTCATTTTAGAAAGACGGGGAGCTTATAATAACGTCGTATGCCGATTTAAGTAGAATAATTTTGCAGGCAAGACAAATTTGACTACTTTTGCAATGTAGTGATACCAGTACACTAATATTTAACAACAAATCAACCCATAATGCGCAAAAGACTATACGCAGCCGCCTTTGCGGCACTAACGGTTTGCTTCGCTTTGCCAACCCAGGCACAAAAGAAGAAGTCCAAATTGCAAAAACGCGAAAACTATGAATTTTCGTTTGAACTTCCAAAATATGTCGAGGAACTGAAAAACGAACTTACTTATCCTCTGGCATGGGGCAACTGCAATGTAGGCGACTTCGACGTTTGGCGGGCCATGGCTCGCCAACAGGTCCTTGAATGCATGATGGCACCGCCGCAGAGAGCCGAAAAGTTTGACATGGAAGTGGTTGGCGAAGAGAGGCGCGAAGGATACACTGCGCGAAGAATAAGGTTCAACATCAACGCCTACTCAAGAATCACGGCCTACCTGCTCGTTCCTGACGGCAAGGGGCCGTTTCCCGCCATCAACTTGTTGCACGACCATGGAGGCCACCTGTTCATCGGAAAGGAGAAAATGGTGCGCCCGTTTGGCGTTGACTCCGCTGTGGTCAACGATGCCATGGCTTGGGCAGGCAAACTCTACGAAGGGCAATTTGTAGGCGACTATTTCGCGCGGAACGGATTCGTCGTGTTCACGGCTGATGCACCGATGTGGGGCGAGCGCGGGCGCGAAGAGGGCGTTGACCGCAGCAAATACGACATAATAGCCGGCAATATGATGATGCTTGGCCGCAACCTCTGTGCCTTTATGACTTACGACGACATTGCAGCAACCGAGTTCATGGCCACGCTCCCGGAAGTGGACGGTAGCAACATAGGGTGCTTCGGGTGTTCGATGGGGGCTTACCGGTCGTGGATGCTTGCAGCCCTGTGCGACAAGATTAAAGCCGGCGGGGCCGTATGCTGGATGACCACGACCGACGTGCAGATGTCTACAAAGGACAATAAGCGCGAAAACGGCGGGTTCGCCAACTGCCTACCGGGGCTGCGGCAGTATCTCGACTATCCGCACATTGCAAGCATGGCCTGCCCGAAGCCCATGATGTTTATCAACGGGAGCCGCGACCACCTTTTCCCTGTAGACGGCACTAAGGAAGCCTTCGCCATCATGCGCGACACGTGGCAAAGCCAGGGTGCGGCGGACAACCTCGTAACCGAATTGTGGGATGCCAACCACTCGTGCGGGAAAAGGATGCAGGCAGCAGCCTTGGAGTTCTTCACCAAGCACATGAAAAAGCCGCAGCAAGCCCCCAAAAGTGGGCGGCAAGCAAATTGACTCCCGGCCTGCACCACCGATACAACGCCTGCGCCTGGCAATGCAAGCTGTGCGCCCAATAACAAAAAAAGCAGAGAATAGAACACGCCTGGCGACCTAACAAAACCACGCCCACTGTGTTAATGCGTGTTAAACCCATAATGCCTCTCTATCAAACGTGGCGTCTTGTGTCCTAAAACGGCCTGTTTCGCACTCTGAAACGAGCCGTTTCGCAGCCCCAAACAGGCCGTTTTAGAATGCAAAATGCCCGTTGCCGCAACACGCTGGAAACCAATTTGTTAGAGGAACAAGTCCAAATGGCTGCGTGTTTACATTGATTAACACACGCGGTCTGCCAAATCCTAACCACGCCATCGCGGCAAGAGCCAAAGGCTTTTTTGCGGAAGCCAACACATCCATGAATTTCATTGCGCGACAAGAAAAAGAGGCGAAACCTGCGTTTTAACGTTAGGTTCCGCCTCTCTCCTTAATACGTGAACGACTATGAATTTTTATTGTATGCCTTCTTCGCGAAGGTGCTTCTGCCAGTTCCACGCCGACTTTAGCGTGTCCTCAAGGCTCGTCTCTGCCTTCCAGCCAAGCACTTTATTGGCCTTTTCAGGGTTTGCCCACACCTTCTCGATATCGCCGGCACGCCTTGGGGCGTAAGCCCAATTCAGCTTGACACCTGTCGCCTTCTCGAATGCGTCGATGATTTGCTTCGTGCTCACGCCATGCCCCGTGCCGACATTGAACACTTCGAGCTTGTCGCTATCGCTGTCGAGCACACGCTCCATGGCCTTCACATGGGCTTTGGCGAGGTCGACCACATAGATATAGTCGCGGATGCAAGTTCCGTCAGGCGTGTCGTAGTCGTTGCCAAACACTTTGAGCTGCTGGCGAATGCCTATTGCCGTCTGCGTCACGTAGGGGATTAGATTCATTGGCACGCCATTAGGCATCTCACCGATTATAGCCGAAGGATGTGAGCCTATAGGATTGAAATAGCGGAGAAGGATGGCTTTTATTGGAGCGCCGCTATTGATGTAGTCGCGGATTATCTCCTCGTTCACCTGCTTGGTGTTTCCGTAAGGGCTTTCAGCAGGTTTGATGGGCGCATCCTCGGTGACGGGAAGGTTTTCCGGGTCTGGCTGGCCATAAACTGTGCAACTCGAAGAGAAGATGATGCCCTTTACCCCATGCTTGGGCATAAGTTCAAGAAGGTTGAGAAGGCTGACAATGTTGTTGCGATAATAAAGCAACGGCTTCTCTACGCTCTCGCCCACGGCTTTGCTTGCTGCAAAGTGGATGATGCCTTCAATGTCGGGGTACTTGGCGAACACTCTGTCCATTGCCTCAATGTCGCGGCAATCCACCTGCTCGAAAGCCGGGCGGACGTGAGTGATTTTCTCGATACCGTCGATTACGCTTGCTTGCGAGTTTGACAGATTATCCACAATGACGACCTTGTAGCCAGCATCCTGCAACTCTACCGTAGTGTGGGAGCCAATGAAGCCCGTGCCGCCGGTAACCAAAATTGTTTGTTTCATCTTGTAGTCCTATTTTTCGTTTAAATTAGTTATTCTATCGACCCCACAAAGGAAGAAACGGCTATTGGCGCTCTTTGCTGTCGTCAACGCCACGCTTTTGCGCATGGACAAAATCGCCATTGCACGAAAAGCCTGCACTTTTAGGCGCATTCAACCTTCACTTCTTAATTACTACAAAGGTAGCATAAAACTAAATAAAACAAGGGAGCGGAAAGACAAAATTATGATTTTTTATCTTTCCGCTCCCCCGTAATTTAAAGCTCCGTGCCTACTTTTTGATGCTCAACACGACAGCTTCTTTAAGTTTCCTAAGTTTGGCTTAAGCCTGCATTCGGCTTTGACCCATGGAAACAGACTGCTCGCCATCGATAGCCATTCGCAAAATAAGCAACAAAACAAATCAGTCAAGCCCGAACAAAGTCCTCAGTCCACCGTCAACACCGGAGAAGCCCATAAAGGCAAGGCTCAACAACCCTGCGGAAACGAGCACGATGGCCATGCCGCGCATACCCTTGGGTATGTTGACGAGCGAGAGTTGTTCGCGCATACCGGCAAAAATTACCAACGCCAGCCCGAAGCCAAGCGCAGTGGAGAAAGCATAAACTACGCTCTCAAGCAACGAATATTCTTTCTGGATGACTAGAATTGCCACGCCGAGCACGGCGCAGTTGGTCGTAATCAGCGGAAGGAAGATGCCCAAAGCCTGGTATAGGGCTGGCGAAACTTTCTTCATTATTATCTCAACCATTTGCACAAGCGCGGCTATCACAAGAATGAACGCGATTGTCTGTAGATATTGGATGCCGAACTGGTCAAGCACTAACTTCTGCAGCAGATACGTAACGATGGTTGCCAAAGTAAGCACGAAGGCCACTGCCGCACCCATTCCGAGGGCCGTGTCGATTTTCTTCGACACGCCAAGGAACGGACAAATGCCCAAGAATTGCGACAACACTATGTTGTTCACAAATATGGCAGATATGAAAATAAGCAAATATTCCATGATTATGCCTTTTTAAATTTGTTTACTATTGCAATCAAGAATCCCAAAGTGATGAACGCCCCCGGAGGCAAAATGAAGAGGAGCACATTGTAAGTCTCGGGCAAGAGCACAATTCCAAAAAGCGATCCGGCTCCGAGCAATTCCCTCACCATGCCAAGCACCGTAAGGGCTATGGTAAACCCAAGGCCGATGCCTATTCCATCGAACAGACTTGCGACAGGGCCGTTTTTGCAGGCAAAGGCTTCGGCGCGCCCAAGGATGATGCAGTTCACCACGATAAGCGGAATGTAGATGCCCAGCGATTTGTTGATTGCAGGCAAATATGCCTGGAGGCACATTTGCAAAATGGTGACAAATGACGCTATCACCACCACAAACACAGGAATGCGCACTTTGTCTGGCGTCAGATTCTTGACAAGAGAGATTACAATGTTTGAACAGATAAGCACAAACATTGTGGCAAGCCCCATCGACATTCCGTTGATTGCTGACGTTGAAGTGGCCAACGTAGGACACATACCAAGCAAGAGAACGAAAGTCGGGTTCTCCTTGACTATGCCGTTAATCAGTATTCTTAAGTTGTTCATAATTCTCATTCGGTTTAGTGTGTTACACGATTTTCGGCTCAATCCGCCTGCGGTGCCTTTCGGGTTGCACCGCTCGCAGCATCAACATCCTGCTGTGCATAAACTGCGTATGCCTGGTTTACAGCACTCAGGAAAGCCCTGGTGGTGATGGTCGAGGCCGTAATTGCATCAACGTCGCCACCGTCTTTGTTAACAACAAGCGGCTTGCCGTTGGAAAGGTCGCGCCCGATGATGTCGCCTTTCCCGCCTTTCTGGAACCATTTGTCGGCTTTTGCGCCAAGGCCCGGCGTCTCGGCGTGCTGCAATACCGTATATCCAAGGACTTTGCCTTTGGCATCGAAGCCAACAAGCAGCTTCAGCTCGCCGCCGAACCCCATGCTCGAACTCTCAACGGCAGCGCCGAGGAAGTTACCGTTTGCATCGTTTACCTTATGCACCACAAAAGTAGACTCTTTGCCATTGACGGACTCGCGGATGGTGTCTTCTGACGCTACGGCCACATCGCCACCACCCATCACGCTCTTAATGCCGTCAGCAAGGGTAAGCTTGGCCTGCTCCTTGATTGGCTCGGCAGTAATGTCGTTCACCCAAGCCAACAGTCCGCCTGTGATTACGGCTACGGCAACAAGCACAACGACCATGCTTGTCAAAGTGGATTCTAACTTCTTCATTTCTTAATAACCTCCCCAAAGCGTTTTGGTTTCACATAATTGTTGATTAGCGGGGTTAGCGCGTTCATAATCAATATGGCAAAAGACATTCCCTCCGGATAGCTTCCCCAATTGCGGATAACCACAGTTAGCACACCAATGGCAATGCCATATATCAGCTGGCCCTTGTAGGTCATTGGCGAAGTAACATAATCTGTGGCCATGAATATTGCGCCAAGCATCAGTCCGCCGCTAAGAATAACAGCCAGAGGGTCGGCGTAAATTGGGTTGGCCAAATGGAGCAAGCCGCTGAACACAAACACGGTTGCGATGATGCTCACTGGAATATGCCATGTTATTATTTTCTTCCAAAGCATATAGGCAAGCCCAACAAGCAAAGCCAAGGCGCACACTTCACCGATTGTTCCTGCACCACCCATTGGGTTGTTGCCAAGCAACAGGTGTAGCGAGTCGGGCAGTTCATTAAGCACCGAGGCATCGCCAGACTTTATTGCCGTTTTCATCACGCTCAAAGGCGTTGCCGCAGTCGTTGCATCGAGATAACTGCCAAGTTGGCCAACGACAGGCCATGAGGTCATCTGCGCAGGAAAACTGATGAGCAGGAAGCAACGTCCGACAAGCGCAGGATTGAATATGTTGCATCCCAAGCCGCCAAACGTCATCTTGGCAACTCCTATTGCAACAAGCGCTCCTATCACAATAATCCAGATTGGAAGGTTTGACGGGAGGTTGAAGCCAAGAAGCAAGCCTGTAAGCACGGCCGACCCATCTCTAATTGTCAACCTGTCGCTCTTCAGAATGAATTTGTTGATGAACCATTCAAAGAACACGCAGGAAACAATGCTCGTTGCGCAAACGACCAATGAGCCTAAACCAAAATAAAAAAACGACACAAGCAAAGCCGGCACCAAAGCTATTATTACGCCATACATATTGCGCTCCACACTATCGGTGCCGTGGGCATGAGGCGACAATGAAACTATTAACTTACCCATTTTATACTTTACTTTTTAGCGTTACGAGCCTTTATGATGCCCATTACTTTTGATTTTCCGAAGCGGATATTGTCCAATATTGGCCTGTGCGAAGGACAAGTGTATTGGCAAGAGCCGCATTCGATGCACGATGTTATGCACTCAGCCTCTACCTTTTCCCACATTTGGTGAGCCGAAGCGGTAGCCAAGAGATAAGGCTCAAGACCCATCGGGCAAACGCTCACACACTTACCACAACGTATGCATGGGTCAACCGGCTTGCGCCTTGCCTCGTCATCAGATATGATTGTCACGCTGTTCGTGCCTTTGCATACCGGCACATCGGCCGTTGTAAGAGCCTTTCCCATCATAGGGCCACCTGCGAGCAACTTGTTGTCGCCTTCGGGCATACCGCCGCAAAGGTCGATAAGGTCTTTCATCGGCGTTCCCATGCGGACAAGGAAATTTCCTGGATGCGCCAAATTCTTTCCTGTCACGGTGGTATATCGCTCGAACAAAGGCTTGCGTTTCATCACAGCTTGGTAAACAGCAAACGCAGTGCCTACGTTTTGCACTATCGCGCCAACATTCACAGGAATGGCAGGAGGCGCAGGAACCTGCCGGCGAATTACAGCATCAACAAGCTGTTTCTCTCCCCCTTGTGGATAACGCTTCTTCAACGGAACAATCGTTATGCGCGAATCTCCGGCAGCCTTGCTTTCAAGCAACTCAATGGCTTGGGGCTTGTTGACTTCAATCCCTATGTAGCCGCGGTCTACCTTTGCAGCCTTCATCAAGAGTTGGAGTCCAACGATTATCTCATCCGAGTGCTCCATCATAAGTCGGTAATCCGAAGTGATGTATGGTTCGCACTCCACGCCGTTTATAATCACACACTCTGCCTTAGCCGTTGGCGGTGGGCAAAGTTTTATGAAAGTTGGGAAACCGGCACCTCCCATACCCGTTACGCCTGCCATCTTCACGCTTTCAATGATGCCTTCGGGCGTAAGTTCCGGGTGGGCTTCGAGTGTTTCAAGGTTGTCTGAACGATCTATGCTATCTTCCCATTCGTCTCCTTCCACATTAATTATTATCGCAGGAACGCGATAGCCAGTGGCATCCACGGCCGTGTCTACCTTAAACACAGTTCCTGAAACTGACGAAAATATTGGGGCCGACACGAAACCTCCAGCTTCGGCTATCATCGTGCCGACCTTGACCGCGTCGCCTTTCTTAACGACAGGCTTGGCCGGAGCGCCTATGTGTTGCGACAGCGGGAATATTGCTTGCTTTGGCAACGGCGCCGCCACAGTCGCAACTTCATGCGTAATTTTGTTTTCTTCAGGGTGTATGCCACCTATTCTGAATGTTCTTATGTTCATAACCTTTTCTCCTTAGCTTGCATATTCCACATTAGCATTGTTCCCAGCCGCAGCATCTGATGGCTTTTGAGCCTTAGGAGCCGGGAAATTTACGGCAACAATGGCGTGCGTCGGACACACTTTCTCACACTTGCGGCACAGGCGACACTTGTTTGGGTCAATGTAAGCAAGGTTACCCGCCACCGTGATTGCCTCAAACTGGCACTCTTTCTGGCACTTGCCACAACCAATGCACGACACGTTGCAGGCCTTCATCGCCACAGCCCCTTTGTCTTTGTTGACGCAACCTACATAGACACGCCGGCCCTTAGGCCCTTTCTTACGGAGTTCGATGATACCGCGCGGACAAGCCTTCACGCACGCCCCGCACGACGTACACTTACCTTCGTCAACCTCGGCTATGCCTGTCTCCTGGTTAATGGAGATTGCCCCAAACTTGCAAGCGGCCACGCAATCGCCGCATCCGAGGCAGCCATAGCCACAGGCTGTTTCGCCGGCCCCGCACGAGTGCATTGCAGCGCAAGTGCGCAGGCCGGAATATTCGGCTGTTCTCGGACGGTTGGCACACGTGCCATTGCACCTTACAACGGCAACCATAGGCTCGCTGTTGGCAACTGCCATTCCAAGCAGGTCGGCTATCTTCCCCATGACTTCCGCGCCGCCAACCGGACACGACAGGCCTTCGATGCTCCCGGCATCAGCACCTTTTACCAACGCTGCTGCCAAACCCGAACAGCCGGCAAAACCACAACCGCCACAATTGGCCTGGGGCAGCAGCTCGGAGACTTCGCCGACACGCGGGTCTTCTTTCACGGCAAACTTTTTCGAGCACACAAACAAGACTGTTGCCGAGACAAGTCCTATGGCTCCTAAAGCAATGACCGCGACTAAAATGAGATTCATAATGTTTATTTGTTTTTGTTTGTTGTTAATTTTTCACGACTTCACAACCTCAAACTCCATCTTTCCGCGTATTTTGTCGCGCAAGAAATACAGCGCAAAATAGTATGGCACCAATGCAACTATTGCCGTCACAGCTCCAAGCACTTCATCGGAAGTGAGCAACACCACAACAGCAAGGACTACAACCAATATAGCAAAAGGCAAACCAAAGCCTAAGGCCAATGCACGACCAGCAACCGTGCGCGACACCGTAACTACCACGCTGTCGCCGGTGGCAAAGTTTCCTGCATAGCCTTTACCTGCAACCTCTATAACTTTCTCCTTGCTTTCAGAAGCATTGCAGTAGCCTGACACTTTACATGACGCACACGCCGAAGTTTGGAGAATGCGCACCCTTACCCCTTCTGAATCTACGGAATCTACTATGCCTGTATGCCTTATTTTTTCTGCCATGTCGATGTTTTTGGCATTGGAGCTATTGTTTTCGGTTTTTTAGTTTCGTAGTTTAAGGCACGTTCTAAGCAAAAGGATTGGCCTTCTCGCAGATTAATCGCGCCTTCCGCCATAAAACACATCTGCCATGCAAGCCCTATCGGCTTTTAAAACGCCGCAAACTGATGCCTTGGCTAATGCAAAGGTAGCATTATCTTTCAAAAATTCAAATAAAATCCACAATTTTTTCGTAAAAACATTGCGCAATCGTTTGCGGTTATTCAAAATATTTTATACTTTTGCGCTATAACAAAACGACAGAAATAATGAAAGAGACGGAGCAAGTGCTACAACAGGTAGAAAGAGCAATAAGCAAGGTAATCGACAAGTTCCCGGCCACTGTCGAAGCCAACATCATGACCGATATACATTTCAGGGTCAACCAAGAGACGGGCGAGCTGACTGCCTTCGACGACAACGACAAGGAAATAACGCGCACAGTCATCGAACCTTGGATAAACAACACAGACGATGACTTCTATGACGGCGTTACTTCCACAATGAGGAAATGCCTGCAAAAATCTCACAATGCCATCGAACCTATGTCGATTATGAAGCCATTCTCTTTCGTCCTCGAAGACGAGGACAAGGAGCCTGTTGCCGAACTGTACATTGTTGACGGCGACACTGTAATAATCGATCCCGACATGATGCCCGACTTGGACAAGGATTTGGACGACTTCCTAAAGCATTTGCTTGAAAAATAATGCATGAAATCCTACAATCCTTGCCACGTTATGCGGACAACGCCGTACAAAATCATGGCCTTCCTGCAATATTTCCGCCAGATTCTTCGGCATAAAGCCTGTCGAAAATCTTGCGAAGCTGCGATATGTCGGCTATGCAAACCCTAAGTTCGTTCAATTTGCGTTCGTTGTCAGACCCAGGAATCCACAACTTGATATATCCGCTCGAAGAGTATTTGTTGTCGATATGTTCGCGGAAACGTTGCCATTGTTGCTCTTTGCCTAATTGCGGATAGTGGGCAAGCCCAAACTGCACCGTCCTGCGCAACACTGTCTCCACGTCAAGGTCACGGTCTGCCTCGGCCACTATTTTGCCATAAATGCTCCTCGGGGCGTGCGATGCCGAAGCACGATGGTCTTCCACGGCCTCCTTCATTACTTTTATCTGTTCCTGCGAAAACCAACGCTTCAACCGCGCGTCGCGAGCCAGTATTTTCCCGCCGGTTATGTGGTGTATCGCCCTCGGGCCGGACATACCGAGGTCATGGTACGCCGCCACGGTATATGCCATGTCCACATCGGCCCCAACTGCGACGGCCAATGCCACAGAACGCCTTATCACCGACGTTACGTGAGCTAAACCATGTGCTTTATCAAATGCTGCATAAAGCGGCAATATGTTGGTTTCCACAAACTCCACCAAGTCGAGGCTTGCCATCTTACTAACCATAAACAGAACTCCCAACCTTAAATCATTACAAAGTTCCACAATATACGATGCGGCACTTTTAACCTTTTATTGTTGCAAATATAGGCAAAAATTTCTACTTTTGCAAATATATTCATACAAAAGCATGGTTACAGACAGAATCATTCAAGACTCGCCCAAGGCATGGTTGTTGGCATCTCGCCCAAAGACACTTACGGCTGCCGCCGTGCCTGTGCTCATCGGTGCTACGCTCGCCCATGCCGACGCTTCGGTTGCAGGCGCGGCATTCAATTGGCCTGCAGCAACGCTTTGCCTGCTCTTTGCCTTCATTATGCAGATAGATGCCAATTTCATCAACGATTATTTCGACTTTGTAAACGGTACGGACGACACTGAACGGCGGCTCGGCCCACGTCGGGCTTGCGCCCAAGGATGGGTAAAGCCGCGCTCGATGAAGTTTGCCATTGCCGCCACAACTCTTATAGCCTGTGCCATTGGCTTCCCATTAATATTTTATGGTGGCATCGAGATGATTTTGGTTGGCGCACTGTGCGTGTTGTTCTGCTTCCTTTACACAACATTCCTATCATACATAGGGCTTGGCGACGTGCTGGTGTTCTTGTTTTTCGGTATTGTCCCCGTCTGCGTAACATATTACATCCAAACGCACACTTGTCCGTGGACGGTATGGGTGGCCGCATTGGGATGCGGCTCAGTGATAGACTGCCTGCTCTTGGTAAACAACTACCGCGACCGCGACACCGACCGCGAAAGCGGCAAAATGACGCTCGTGGTGCGTATCGGGCCAGAGGCGTCGCGTATGCTTTACCTTCTATGCGGCATAACTCCGTGCCTGCTCGGCATCGCTTTTGCCATCGGCGGCCATTGGGCGGCTTTCTTGTTGCCTGTAGCCATCTACCTTCCGCTGCACATCAGGACATTCCGCGAAATTGTGCGCATCGACAAGGGCAAAGCTCTCAACAAATGTCTTGGCCAAACTGCGCGAAACATTTTTATATACGGCATAGCGGTAAGTGTCGGCCTGGCCATTTTATGATTCAGCAACGAGCGGCGGCGGCCAAGCGAAACAAATCGCTTGGCCGCCGCCGTTTATTGCAAGTAAAGATAGTACAGTGCGGCAAGTATTGCCAGCAGAACCAGCATTACGATAATCCGCACCACACACCCGGCCATTTTCCTAAGAACAGTTATCCCAATCACAATCGCCAAAATGGCAATGGCATAATACTTTACGTCTTCAATCATCTGACCAAGTTTTATTCCAAATCACTTAAACAGCCTGCGGAACGTTGCGGGGATTGGCGTTTCAAACTCCATGCGTTCGCGGGTCACGGGATGGACGAAACACAACATATAGGCATGGAGGCAAAGCCTGTGGAGCGGATCGTCGCCGTTGCCATATTTCACATCGCCGCAAACCGGATGGCCCATGTCGGCCGAGTGTACCCTGATTTGGTTTTTCCGTCCGGTCTCAAGCTTGAATTCCACGAGCGAGTGGTCGGTGGTGCGCGCCAAAACATGATAGTGCGTCACTGCATATTTGCCTCCGTTGTCCACCGGCGACGAATAGGTGACGTATGCCTTGCTGTCTTTCAGCCAATTGGCCACGGTGCCACCTTCCTCGACAATCTCGCCACTCACCACTGCCACATAGCGCCTGTCGTAAACGATGTCGTGCCAATTGTGCTCGAAAGCCTGCTCTGTGTCAATGTCTTTCGCATAGACCATAAGCCCACTGGTGTCGCGGTCAAGCCTGTGTACCACGTGCGCCCTGCATTTTTGTTTCGACTGGTGGAAATAGTTGTCAAGTATCGACTTCACGTTTAGTGACGAATGCCCGGCAGCCATCGACAGCACGCCGACGTTTTTTTCAACCACAACGAGCCACCTGTCCTCGTAGACAATCTGCAAGAAGCGGCTTTTAAAAGCTGTTTGGTTTCGTTTAGTCTTGCTCACAGACACATTCATGCCAGGCGACAACGGGTGGTCGAACTGCGTCACCGTCTTTCCGTCAACCTTCACTCCCCTACCCTTCAAGGTGAGCTTAATCTTCGAGCGGCTTTCTTTTACACATCCAAACAGGAAGTCGAGCAACCCGCATTCCCTGTCAACATTAAAATGCCAGTAGTCTCCCTCGCGGTCATATCCAGATTTGTATCTCATCTTCAAAAATTAATTTTTTGTCACCAAATAAAATTTATCATATACAAACTACAAACAGAATCTGCATAAACACAGTATGGTGCCGCACGTAGGGCAAGCGTTCATAGTTTCACCTTGGCTTTTTTGCCCTTGCTCTCGTTTTGCAGCCTGTCCAAGGCCGTGACCACGTAAGTGTACTTTGTCTCGCCGTTTCTGTAAGGCAGCTCATAGTATGTCTTGTTGGTGATGGCCACAATCTTCGACGGGTCGTCCAAGTTCACTTTTTCGCCCTTTGCAAAGCGATACACCACATAGTTCTTTGCCACATCGTCCCAATCCTTGCCCTTGGGCTGTGTCCAAAACAGCACGTAGCCGCTTGCAGTCCACACATCCTTAAGCTTGCGCACGCTTTTGGGAGATTTCTTGTCGATGAACGGCATACGCGGTTGCAAGGCCGGATATTTCCAGTAGACATCGCGGAGCATCGTCCCATAATTGCCCACATTGTCGGCCACAGCCTTTGAATACCAAAGCACAGTGCCTTTAACGTTAGGCATGGCGGCGTGCAGCCTGAACTTAGCCGGCATCTGGTTGACAGACGGATTGGACGGGTCGGGATACTTCACGGTGCGTTCAACGTCTTCGCCTATGTAAAGGGGCCGGCCGCCTGCATAGCGGTTCCACCATTCAATAAGCGTGGCATAGTCGGCGGCCTTATGGCCTATCTGCCAATAAAGCTGCGGCACGCAATAGTCCACCCACCCGTTGTTTATCCAAAACAGCACGTCGGCATAAAGGTCGTCGTAGTTCTGCAGTCCGTTTGTGTTGCTGCCCATTGGCGAGTTACGCTTGTTGCGATAAATGCCGAAAGGCGAAACGCCAAACTTCACCCACGGCTTCACGGCCTTTATCGAGTCGTACAGTTGGTTCATAAACAGGTTCACGTTAAAGCGGCGCCAGTCGCCTTTGTCGGCTATGCCGTTCGAGCGCGTCCTGAATTGTTCGCCGTCGGGTATAGTGCAGCCTGCCGCCGGATAAGGATAGAAGTAGTCGTCGATATGGAATCCGTCGATATCATAGCGGCGGACGATGTCGGCAGCCACTTGGCAAATATACGCGCGGTTTTCAGGCAAGGCTGGGTTTAATATCAGCTGGCCGTCATAAGCAAAGGCACGCGCAGGCTCCCTTTTGGCAATGTGCGTTGGGGCAAGGCTCACCGTGTTTTTGGTCTTTGCGCGGTAAGGGTTAATCCAGGCATGAATTTCCATGCCACGCGAATGGCACTGCTCCACCATCCACCCAAGCGGATCCCAATACGGCACGGGCGCCTTGCCTTGCACGCCGGTGAGGAAACGGCTCCACGGTTCGTATTGACTGGCGTACAGCGCGTCGCACTCTGCCCTAACCTGAAATATTATTGCGTTCACGCCATCGCGCTGAAGTTCGTTGAGTTGGCGCGTGAGTTCGTTCCGCATGGCTTGCGGCGACATACCCATAAACTGTCCGTTAACGCATTGAATCCACGCCCCGCGGAACTCGCGCTTGTTTTGCGCATCTACCGGCACGGCCAACAGCGAAGCCAATGCAAAGAAAAGGAACAAAATCCGATACATAACTTTCGGCATGTCAAGTCTTTACTTTAGAAAATCATAAATATCCTTTGTCCAATCGCTGCCATTCTCCACCAGGTATGTATTGATGCCGAGCGCGGCAGCCGATTCCACATTGCGCTGTCCGTCGTCGAGGAAGAGCGTCTCGGCCGGGTCGATGCCCTCGCCATCCAACACAATCTGGAAAAAGCGGCGATCCGGTTTCATAACCCCGCACTTATAACTCATGTACATCGAATCCATATAATGCGACAAGGAATGCCCCTTGCCATCGAAGTTGTCGCTCATCACCCAGCTTACCATGTAAGGATTTGTGTTAGACAGAAGCACTATCCTATAGCCCTCTGAACGCAGGCGGAGCAAAGTTTCGAGGTTGCGCTGCGGCAAGTCCTTGCAATAGCCCAACCAACCGTAAAGGCACTGCTCGTATGTCACTTCGTGGCCTATTATTTCGCTTAGGCCGGCGCGGAATCCCTCGGCATCAATTTTCCCCAACTCAAGGTCGCCGAACAGCCCGCTTTGGGTGTAAGTGTTAAGCCGCCTGTCTGCATCGGCAAGCCCAATTTCCTTAAACCGCGCCTCAGCTTGCTTGGGGTCGAGCGTGATTATCACCCCGCCCAAGTCAAACAAAATGTTTTTTATCATCTGTGTCTGTGTTATTTCAAAAATAAATTGGATGTGCGTGTTGCCTTCATTCGCCGAAAAGGTCGAGCCTGTTGTCACGCGCCTTGCCAATTGGCGTGAGTTCTGCCTTGCTCTCCCTGTAAGCCTTGCGCATTGCCCCGTACTTCGAATCCAACTCGGCTGCAAAGCCGTCGCGCGTGGCAGGGTTGAGCAGGCGTGCCGCCACAATGGAGTTTTGGGAGGCATCTTTCAGCCACACCACCGGGCCTCGGTATTCGGGCGCTATCTTCAATGCCACATAAAGCTCGCTCGTGGCCGCCCCACCTATCATAACCGGCACGCTCACGCCGGCGGCATCAAGTTGCCGCACGACGTTCACCATCTCGGCAAGGCTTGGGGTTATCAGACCACTTAGGCCGATTATGTCCACCTGCTCGTCTTGCGCCTTCCTGACGATTTGGTCGGCAGGAACCATCACGCCCATGTCTATTATGTCGTAGTTGTTGCAGGCCATGACCACGGCGGCAATGTTCTTGCCTATGTCGTGTACGTCGCCCTTTACCGTTGCCAGCAGAGCCTTGCCCGCGTGCAAGCCAGACGCACCCTTTGCCGCTTCGAGATGGGGCTGCAAGATGCCCACGGCCTGCTTCATGGTGCGGGCCGACTTGACTACCTGCGGCAGGAACATCTTGCCGCAACCAAACAATTCGCCCACCTTGTCCATGCCTTCCATGAGCGGGCCTTCAATTATGTCGACGGCGGAGGGATATTCCCTCAGGGCTTCCTGCAAGTCTTCCTCAATATAGTCGCCAACCCCTTTCACCATGGCTGCGGCAAGGCGGCTGCCCACAGTGCCGGTGTGCCACGACGGCTCGGTTTCCGCCTGTGGGCCATTTGCGCAGCCCATGCCCTCGCTTTCAGCCTTTAGCCTCTCGGCCAGAGCGGCCAAGTCGGCCCCGGCGTCTTGGTGGCTGCAAAGCACCGCAGCCTCGACAACACGGAGCTGGTCGGCGGGAATGTCGTCGTATGCCACCTTCGTGGCCGGGTTCACGATGCCGAAGTCCATGCCATTTTGTATGGCATGGTAGAGGAACACGGCGTGCATGGCCTCACGAATGTAGTTGTTGCCGCGAAAAGCGAACGAAAGGTTGCTCACGCCGCCGCTCACGTGGGCGCCGGGCAGGTTGCGCCTTATCCATGCGGTAGCCTTTATGAAGTCGGCTGCATAGCCGTCGTGCTCCTCAATGCCGGTGGCAATCGCAAGCACATTGGGGTCGATAATGATGTCTTGCGGCGGCATCCCCACCTCATGCGTAAGCAAGCGGTAGGCACGGGCCGCTATGGCTGTGCGCCGCTCAAATGTAGTGGCCTGCCCTTCCTCGTCGAAGCACATCACTACTACGGCAGCACCGAAGCGCAAAACATCGCGGGCCTTTGAAAGGAAAGCCTGCTCGCCCTCCTTGAGCGATATGGAGTTGACCACACACTTGCCCTGCACGCATTTCAAGCCGGCCAAAATCACGTTCCAGTCAGACGAATCAATCATAAGCGGAACCCTGGCAACATCAGGCTCCGACATGAGCAAATTGATGAAATTAACCATCTCGGCGGGAGCATCAAGCAACCCGTCGTCCATGTTTATGTCGAGCATGAGCGCACCGTCGGCCACCTGCTTGCGCGCTATGGCCAACGCCTCGCCATACTTCTTCTCATTTATGAGCCTCAAAAACTTGCGCGACCCGGCCACGTTGCACCGCTCGCCTATGTTGACAAAGCGCACGGCAGACGTAAGTTCCAACACGTCAAGCCCGCTAAGCCGCAATGAATCGCACTGCGCCGAAGGCTTGCGCGGCGGCCTGCCTTCGGCCATCTTCGCAAAGAGCCTTATGTACGCATCAGTCGTGCCGCAGCATCCGCCAACGATGTTTGCTAACCCTTCGTCTACGAAAGCCTGCATCTCGGCAGCCATGTGCTCCGGGGTTTCGTCGTAAAGCCCCATCTCGTTAGGCAGCCCGGCGTTAGGGTAAACGCTCACATAGCATGGCGCCTTCTGCGCCAGCTGCCGCAGGAAAGGCTTCATCTGCGCCGCTCCGAAAGAACAATTAAGGCCGACGGAAAATATAGGGTACGACCCCATGCTGGCAAGAAACGCATCGAGCGTCTGTCCGCTCAATGTCCGCCCGGCCAAGTCGCTTACTGTGGCCGACAGCATGACGGGCAGGCTAACGCCAGCCTCCCGCATTGCATCGACCGATGCGCACACGGCAGCCTTGGCATTGAGCGTGTCGAAGATGGTTTCTATCAGCACGGCGTCAACCCCACCTTCGATGAGTGCGCCCACCTGCTCGCGGTAAGCGGCGTAAAGCTCGTCGAACGTAATGTCGCGCAATGCCGGATTGCCAACGTCGGGGCTGATGGAGCAAGCCTTGTTTGTCGGGCCGACGGAGCCTGCTACGAAACGCTTGCGCCCATCGGCCGAATAGCAGTCTGCCGCTTTTCTGGCTATCTCCGCTCCCCTTAGGGCCATTTCGCGGCTGACGTCCTCAAGTCCGTAGTCGGCCTGCGACACCCTTTGGCTGCTAAACGTGTTGGTGGTGATTATGTCGGCTCCGGCTTCGAGATATTTCCGGTGTATGTCGGCTATCACGTCCGGGCGCGTTATGTTGAGCAGGTCGTTGTTGCCTTTCACCTCAATGCCTATGCCGGCAAAGCGCCCGCCGCGGAAGTCGGCCTCCGACAGTCCGTAACCCTGAATCATGGTGCCCATTGCGCCATCAAGTATCAGTATGCGGCGTTCAACCGCTTCATGCAAGTTCATGGTGCAAAATGTCAATAATGCTTTATTGCCCGTTCCATCTCCCGCCTGTCCTCCTTCTCCTTAAGGGTCTGGCGCTTGTCGAAGTCCTTTTTGCCTTTGCACAAGGCGATGTCCATCTTGGCGCGGCCATGCTGGTCGATAAACACCAAGAGCGGCACAATGGTGTAGCCGGTCTGCTTTGTCGCGCTCTGGAGCTTGGCAATCTCGCGCTTGGTCAGCAAGAGCTTGCGGTCGCGCTTGGAATCGTGGTTGTTGTAAGAGCCGTAGAAATAGGGGCTTATGCTCATGCCCTTAACCCATATCTCGCCATTGTTTATATAGCAGAACGTGTCCACGAGGCTGGCTTTTCCCTGCCTTATCGACTTTATTTCTGTTCCCGTAAGCACAATTCCGGCAGTATACCTTTCTATGAAAAAATAATCGAAGGCGGCCTTCTTGTTCTTGATGTTGACGGGACTCTTTTTGCGTATCAGTTCCTCTTCCTTATTCATTGTTCCTCTATTCTTGCAAAGCACTCAATGTGCTCATCAACATAACGCGCCATGTCGCCAGTCCACTCCTCTTCGTTTTCAACAAACTCGTCGTCGAAATCGTCGAATTCCGGGAAGCGTTCAAACATGGCCATAAACTCGTCGTCGGTGCAGTCTTGCTCTATCTCCCCCTTGTATTTTTTGTAGCAGGCGCCGGCACCATACACCAGCTTTGACAAATCGCGCAGCCCCCACAGCTTGAGCACCTTGGCAAATGGGTTCTGAAAGATAAAGCCACCGTAGCCATTGTGTATAAGCTGCACGAAGCCGCCGTCCATAACCTCCTCGCGCAGAATGTCATACGCAAGCAAAGTTATCTGGTCTGTGTTTAGTCCGGCCATGGTCTCGGCGGTCAGCTCGCCGCCAATGGCCTCCTTTATCGAGTCGACAAACAACGCCAGAAACGCATCCATGCCTTGGGCTGCGGCCTTGCGCAAATCTGCATCTTTCATCACTACTTCTATCATATCAGGCACAAATTTACAAGATTTTTTCTGAAATTGCACCAGCCTCAATAGAAAAAACGCAAAAATGCCGCAAAAGGCGGCAAATCGCCATTAAAGATTTTGCAGACAAACAGGCTCCGACAATCAAACAGCAGTATGTTTTTCAACTGCACGCCAGCAGTTTGTTTCATGCACATTAGCCCAAGACCCGTCAATCACAATGCCGACATTGCCATACCCTTCCACTCGGAGAAACCGCCATAAGGCAAGCACATAACCATTAGAAACAGTTTTGATTTTTCAATAAGGCCAACTTAACGGCATACATTAGTAGCTTGCCATGGCTTGCGGTGTCTTTCCGGCTGCTATTTGTTGCTGTCTCCGCCATTTAGCCTGAAAAGCCCGGTCCAACGACAACAGGCCCAGCCATGTAAACCAGCGGCAATCCGACGGACAGAAAATCGAAACAGTTTCTCAAATTGCATATACGCAACTAAAAAACGCTTTGCGCCACATTGAATTTAACACCTGCCAAAACGCACTGCGAAACGCCACGTTTTACAGCCCGAAACAGCACGTTTTGGAGCCTAAAACGCACCGTTTTAGAGGCCAGAATGGCACAAGCTGGAAACACATTGGTTATCAGATAGTTACGAAAGAAGGCGAGTTTCCTGCGAGTTAAGTTAAAAGTGTTAATTTAAGCAAGGTGTCCACACCAGGCAAAAGCAATCTCCGCGCAACACGATGCTCTACGGCTTGACGTGGCGCAGCACGCCAAGCAACGCTGCGCCATCGGCAGGCCGGGCGGCGCACCGCGCACAACCGACTGGAAGCCCGCGGCATTGCAAAACCACCATCAGCACTACTTGGCCATCGGCGAATAAGCACTTGGCAGCCGCCAGCCAAACCACAAAAGGGCAGAAAATGGAAAATCGGGATTGCAAATGAAGTTAAAGTGTCAAAAAGTGTACCCACTTTTAAGTATATCTCGAAAGATTTTAGTAACTTTGCGTGCGAAAATAATTATGACATTTTTTCATTTCATAAAACTAAAAGGATATGACTTATTCTAATGAAGTCAACAACATGTGCGTTGTTGCCAAAGGCCCCAACCACGGACCTGCCCCAATCCCCGAAGAGGGAAAATGGATTCAAGCAAAGGAGATTAAGGACATCTCCGGTTATACCCACGGTGTGGGTTGGTGCGCTCCGCAACAGGGAGCCTGCAAGCTGTCGCTCAACATCAAGGAAGGCGTAATCCAGGAGTGCCTCGTCGAGACCATTGGCTGCACCGGCATGACCCACTCTGCCGCAATGGCATCGGAGATTCTGCCCGGAAAGACCATCCTTGAGGCCCTCAACACCGACCTCGTGTGCGACGCCATCAACACCGCCATGCGCGAGCTTTTCCTGCAAATCGTATATGGCCGCTCGCAGAGCGCGTTCTCCGAGGACGGTCTCGTAATCGGAGCCGGCTTGGAAGACCTTGGCAAGGGACTCCGCTCGCAGACCGGCACGCTCTACGGAACCGTGGCCAAGGGCACACGCTACCTCGAGCTGACCGAGGGCTACATCACCAAGATGTTCCTCGACAAGGACAACCAGGTTTGCGGCTATGAGTACGTACACCTCGGCAAGATGATGGAAGCCATCAAGAACGGCATGGATGCCAATGAGGCCGTAAAGAAATTCACCGGCTCTTACGGGCGCACGACAGCCGAGCAGGGAATAGTAAAGAGTATTGACCCACGAAAAGAGTAAGAAGGAGGATCCACACAATGATAAGGAAAGTAAGTTTTGAGAGCCAGGAGCGCCGAATCAACCAAGTTTTGGCCGCCCTCAACGCAAACGGGATAAAGGACATCGAAGAGGCTAACCAGATATGCGAAAGCATAGGCGTTGACCCATACAAGATTTGCGAAGACACGCAGGGCATCTGCTTCGAAAACGCAAAATGGGCATACGTGTGCGGTGCAGCAATAGCCATCAAGAAAGGCGTGAAGTCTGCCGCCGAGGCTGCCGAGGCCATCGGCATCGGCCTGCAGAGCTTCTGCATACCCGGCTCTGTGGCCGACGACCGCAAGGTGGGCATCGGCCACGGCAACCTGGCAGCACGCCTGCTCCGCGAGGAGACGGAGTGCTTCGCATTCCTTGCCGGACACGAGTCGTTCGCTGCTGCCGAAGGCGCCATCAAGATTGCCGAAATGGCAAACAAGGTTCGCAAGAAGCCGCTGCGCACCATCCTCGACGGACTGGGCAAGGATGCAGCCATGATTATCAGCCGCATCAACGGCTTCACCTACGTGCAAACCAAGTTCGACTACTATACGGGCGAACTGACCGTGGTGAAGGAGACCCCCTACTCCGACGGCCCGCGCGCAAAGGTAAAGTGCTATGGCGCAGACGACGTGCGCGAAGGCGTTGCAATTCTGTGGAAGGAGAACGTTGACGTGTCTATCACCGGCAACTCCACCAACCCGACACGCTTCCAGCACCCCGTTGCCGGAACGTACAAGAAGGAGCGCATCCTCGCCGGCAAGCCCTACTTCTCGGTTGCATCGGGCGGCGGCACGGGCCGTACCCTGCACCCGGACAATATGGCCGCCGGCCCAGCTTCATACGGCATGACCGACACCTTGGGCCGTATGCACAGCGACGCTCAGTTTGCAGGCTCTTCTTCCGTACCTGCACACGTTGAGATGATGGGCTTCCTCGGCATGGGCAACAACCCGATGGTGGGCGCTACCGTGGCCGTGGCCGTTACCGTAGACATGGCACTCAACAAGAAGTAAGCCGCAGCCTACACATTATTTATTATATATAGGAATGCCCCGCAGTCTGGTATGCGGGGCATTCTTGTTTTCATGCAACGGAAAGCTGGCACACACTACGGGCGGCACTGCGGCCGACCATGCGCGACAGGACGGTTTTTCGCCATTTATATTACATTAACGAAACAAAGAAGCCGAACATTTCGCTTTCTCAAAAATAATGCTTATCTTTGCATTAGAAAAAACAAACAAGAAATAGGTCGTATCGGTTAGATTGGGATACTCATCAAATAAAAACGAAAACCGAGAAGCAATCGCTGATCAATGGCGGGCCACATACCAGAAATGGGAGCAGAAATGCCGGTGGATTACAAAGACAGGGAACTCTCAAATCTTATGCAAATAGGAGTTTTCATCACATCATCGGTACGACCTTACTCTTTTTCACCTAACACACTTAGCACAATGTTCTCAGGAATAGTTGAGGAATGCGCCACTGTCGTGGCTGTAAACAAAGACCGCGAAAACATCGACTTCACGCTGGAATGCTCGTTCGCAGGCGAGCTGAAGATAGACCAAAGCGTGGCACACAACGGAGTGTGCCTCACTGTAGTGGCCATAGATGGCGGCACATACACCGTGACGGCAATGAAGGAGACGCTCGAACGAAGCAACCTTGGGTTGCTAAAAGCAGGCGACAAAGTGAACGTGGAACGCTCGATGCTAATGAACGGGCGGCTCGACGGCCACATCGTGCAAGGCCACGTGGACGAGACGGCACGCTGCATAGACATGAAAGATGCCGACGGAAGCACATACTTCACCTTTGAATACAAGCAAGACTTGGAGATGGCGCGCAACGGCTACTTCACCGTTGACAAGGGAAGCGTAACCGTAAACGGCGTCTCGCTGACAGTGTGCAACCCCACGGCCAACACATTCCAGGTCGCGATAATACCCTACACGTTTGAGCACACAAACTTCTGCGACATTAAAATTGGCACGGTCGTGAACATAGAGTTTGACATTCTCGGCAAATACATCGCCCGTCTACAACAATTCAAATAAGCGTTAAACACCCAAATCTTATCGAAGATTTGGGTGTTTAACGCTATTAACAGGCCACAAACATATATATTTTTTTTGAAGTCGGCTTTTTCTTCATAACTTTGCACAGAATTAAAAAACAGACAGCACAATATGAAGAAACGGACAATGCTTGCCGCAGCTTTATTAATGGCAGCCAAGCTGGCCGCCGCCCAAGAGCCAAAGCAATGGACGCTTGAAGAGTGCATCGACTATGCGATGGCAAACAACATCAGCCTACAAAAGTCGCGGCTGGACAAACAGTCCGCAATCGAGGACTGGAAGCAGGCCAAGTCGGAACTGTTCCCCTCGCTGAACTTTTCGACCACCCACTCCGGCGGCTACAGGCCGTGGGTGAACTCGGGCATAAGCACAGTGGCAAACGGCACAGTCTCCACAAGCGTGAACAAGACATACTACAACGGCAGCTATGGCATCAGCGCAAGCTGGACTGTGTGGAACGGCAACAAAAACCGCAACAACGCGAGGCTGGGCAAGCTCAACGCCGAACAGGCAGAACTCGACTCCGCCGCAACAGCCAACTCTATACAGGAGCAAATCGCGCAGCTCTACGTGCAAGTGCTATACCTTGCGGAAGCAATAGATGTCTGCAAGCAAAGCTACGAGACGAGCCTCAAAAACGAACAGAAGGGCAAGGAAATGCTCGCCTTGGGCAAAATGTCGAAAGCGGACGTGGCCCAGCTAACCGCCCAGACGGCGCAAGACAAGTACACAATAGTCGAGGCGGAAAGCAACCTCGCAAACTACAAGCTGCAACTCAAGCAGCTTCTCGAGATAAGCGGCGACGCTGAATTTGACATATACAGGCCGACGACGACCGACGAAAGCGCACTTTCAACCATACCTTCGCTTTCAGAGACATACGAGGCAGCCATGGCCACGCGCCCGGAGATAAAAAGCGGCAGGCTCGCCATAGAAGGCAGCGGGCTTAGCCTGTCGATAGCCAAGGCGGGAAGAATGCCCACCATAAGCCTCAACGGAAGCGTTGGAACAAGCACGACATCAATGAACGACAACAGTTGGGGGCGGCAGTTCAAGACAAACTTCGACGCTTCGATAGGGGCAACGCTAAGCGTCCCCATCTTCGACAACAGGAGTGCAAAGACATCCATCAACAAAGCAAAAATACAGCTGGAACAAAGCCAGCTCGACTTGCGCGACAAGCAGAAAGAGCTTTACAGCACAATCAAGGGCTACTGGCTCGACGCAAACACCAACCAGCAAAAGTTTGTGGCGGCAAAGGCGAGCGTAGAGAGCGAACAGGCAAGCTACGACCTGCTAAGCGAGCAGTTCAAGCTTGGGCTTAAGAACATCGTAGAGCTTATGACCGGGAAGTCAAACCTCATGGAAGCGCAGCAAAACATGCTGCAAAGCAAGTACATGACCATCCTCGACCAGCAGATGCTGAGGTTTTACAAAGGAGAACCACTGAACATTTAACAGCCAAAATACATGAAGAAGATTAGCAAAGTGTGGATTGGAGCCATCGGCATCGCCATCGTGGCCTTGGCAGCCTGGCTCCAGTCAGGCAAAAAAACGGAAAGGCAGATTGAGTTTGCCACTGCCAAAGTGGAGCCTGCAAACATACAGAACAGCATCACCGCGACAGGCACCATTGAGCCGGTGACGTCGGTCACGGTGGGAACGCAGGTGTCGGGAATCATCAGCAACATATACGTAGACTACAACAGCATCGTGAAAAAGGGGCAGGTGATAGCCGAGCTTGACAGGACAAACCTCATAAGCGAGCTGAACACGGCCAAGGCAAACCACTCAAGCGCACAAAGCACGCTCAACTACCAAGAGGCCAACTACAAAAGATACAAGGCCCTATACGAAAAAGGGCTTGTCAGCGCAGACGAGTTTGAAAACGCCAGGCTAAGCTACCAAACAGCCAAGGACAACGTGGCCACGGCCTCTGAAACTGTGAAAAAGGCGCAAACCAACCTTGGTTATGCCACCATCACGTCACCTATCGACGGCATCGTACTGTCAAAGGAAGTTGAGGAAGGGCAAACGGTGGCCGCAAGCTACAGCACCCCGGAACTGTTCACCATCGCGCAAGACCTTACAGATATGCGCGTAATAGCCGACGTTGACGAAGCTGACATAGGCGGCGTGAAGGAAGGCGAGCGGGCAACATTCACGGTTGATGCGTACCCCAACGACACCTTTGAAGGCAAGGTAACGCAAGTAAGGCAGGAAGCCACAGAAGACAACAACGTGGTGACATACGAAGTGGTAATCAGTGCGCCAAATGCCGACCTGAAACTTAAGCCAGGACTGACGGCCAACGTCACCATCTACACGGCCGAAAAGCATGGGGCAGTATGCGTTCCGAGCAAAGCATTGCGCTTCACTCCCACAAAAGAAACCGTGGGCGACTGCAAAATAGAGGACTGCAATGGCAAGAACAAGGTGTGGACAAAATCCGGCAACACGCTCAAGGCACACGCCGTGCAAATCGGAATGTCCGACGGCACGCACACCGAGATACTTAAAGGCATCGCCAACGGCACTGAAATTGTGACCGGCGTAGACGAAACGACAGACGAGGCACTAACGGAAATGCCACAGGAACAATCGCCGTTCGCCCCTGGCCCCCCAAAGAAAGACAAAAAGAAATAGCCATGGAGGTACACGACAGGAAAGCGGTGATAGAACTACGCGACGTAAGACGCGACTTCATCGTTGGCGGCGAGACCGTCCACGCCCTGCGCGGAGTGAGCTTCAAGATATACGAGGGCGAGTTTGTCACCATCATGGGCAAGTCCGGCTCTGGCAAGTCTACACTGCTCAACCAACTGGGCTGCCTCGACACACCGTCAAAAGGAGAGTACTACCTCGATGGCGTGCCGGTGAGGGAAATGTCCAAGTCGCAGCGGGCTGTGCTCCGCAACAGAAAGATTGGCTTCATATTCCAGAACTACAACCTGCTGCCCAAGACCACAAGCGTTGAGAACGTAGAGCTGCCCCTAATGTACAACACCGCCTTCAGCGCGGCACAGCGGCGCGAAAAGGCCATAGCCGCGCTAAAAGCCGTGGGGCTTGGCGACCGCCTCTACCACAAGTCCAACCAGATGTCGGGCGGACAGATGCAGCGCGTGGCAATAGCAAGGGCGCTCGTGAACGACCCTGCCGTGATATTGGCCGACGAAGCCACGGGCAACCTCGACACAAGGACGTCGTTCGAGATACTCGTGCTCTTCCAAAAGCTACACGCAGAGGGGCGCACCATCATATTCGTTACGCACAACCCAGACATAGCAAACTACTCCGAACGCAACATAATGCTGCGCGACGGCCATGTCATCAGCGACGAATACAACAACAACGTAATGTCGGCCGCCGAAGGGTTGGCCGCGTTGCCGCCAAACACCGACGAATAGAAATGAACTACACAAACCTGTTTAAGATAGCGCTGCGGGCCATCGCCGCCAACAAGACCCGCTCTTTCCTCACCGCCCTGGGCATAATCATCGGCATCGCGTCGGTGATAACCATGCTCGCCGTCGGCCAAGGCACCAAGCAGAGCATACAGGCCAACATAGCCGAGATGGGGTCGAACATGATAATGATAAGCCCTGGGGCTGACCGCCGCGGAGGCGTAAGGCAGGAAGCATCGGCCATGGAGACGCTCAAGCTGAGCGACTACGAGTCCATCAAGGACCAATGCAAGTATGTCAAGGCCGTAAGCCCCATGGTGTCGAGCAGCGGGCAGTTCATCTATGGCAACGAGAATGCCCCGTCCACAATCTACGGTGTGAACCAAGATTACCTTGAAATCAGGCAGATAAGCGTGGCCGACGGCGAAATCTTCACCGACACAGACATTAAGACAAGCGCAAAAGTGTGCCTGTTGGGGCAGACCGTGGTGGACAACCTCTTTCCCGACGGCAGCGACCCTGTGGGCAAGGTTGTGCGGTTCAACTCCATACCATTCCGCGTTATAGGCGTGCTCAAGAAGAAAGGATACAACTCCATGGGCATGGATCAGGACGACTTGGTGCTCGCCCCGTACACGGCGGTGATGAAACGCATACTAGCCCAGACATACCTTGGCGGCATACAATGCTCTGCCATCACCGAAAATGCAACCGACAAAGCCACCGAAGAGATTGCCGCCATACTGCGCCACAACCACAAACTGAAGGATGCAACAGAGACGACGGAGGCCGACGAGGACGACTTCACCATACGCTCGCAGGAAGAACTGGCCTCGATGATGAACTCTACGACCGACATGCTCACCATCCTGCTCGGCTGCGTGGCCGGCATTTCGCTCATTGTCGGCGGCATCGGCATAATGAACATCATGTATGTCAGTGTGACGGAACGCACCAGGGAGATTGGACTCCGCATGAGCGTGGGCGCGAGGGGCATCGACATCCTCAACCAATTTCTCATCGAGGCCATACTGCTTAGCGTCACCGGAGGCGTCATCGGCGTGGCTCTCGGCATAGGGGCATCCTATTCCATCAAGGCATTCGCCCATTGGCCTATTGCCATCCAGGCCTGGACAATCGCCATGAGCTTTGCCGTATGCACGCTAACGGGCGTGTTCTTTGGGTGGTATCCGGCAAAAAAAGCAGCGCAGTTAGACCCGATAGAAGCCTTGCGGTATGAATAGCAAGAAAGTGGCTTTCACTATCCACGCGGCCATCTGGACAATGATTTTCATATCACCGATGATGATCTTCGGCCGCAAGGACGACGTTTCATGGCAGGAAATGCTCTGCATGGGCATGAGCCCGCTGTCGCTCATTGTCGTGTTCTACGTCAATTACTTCATCCTCACGCCAAAATACTTCATTGGCGGGAAGCGCAAAATGTATTGGGTAGTCAACGCAGCAATGATTGTCTGCGCGGGGATTTTCGTCCATGTGTGGATAGAAGGCGTACACCAAGCGTTCGACCGCGGTAAGCCTTTCAGCGGCGAGCCACCAGAAATAACCAGCCACATGGCCCCACTTTTCATACTCAGAAACATCTTCAACCTTACAATATCTGCCGCCGTGGCCACTGCCACACAACTGGCCATGCGCTGGCAAGCTATAGAAAACGCCAAGCGCGAGGCCGAGTCGGCCAGGGCCAAAGCCGAACTGCAAAACCTCCGCTCGCAGATAAACCCCCACTTCCTGCTCAACACTCTCAACAACATCTACGCCCTCGCCGGGATAGACCCATGCCGCGCCCAATCCGCAATACTCGAATTGGGCAAGCTGTTGCGCCACATCCTCTACGACAACCAGCAGGAGTACGTCAGCCTCGAAGGCGAAGTGCAGTTTCTGTCTAATTACATCAGCCTGATGAAGATGCGGCTCGCGCCGAGCGTCGACGTGAAGTTTGACTACAGCCTGCCCAGCCCCTGCCGCGCCAACGTAGCACCGCTCATCTTCATTTCCCTCGTCGAGAACGCATTCAAGCACGGCGTAAGTGCCGACGGGCCGAGCTACGTCCACATAAAAATTGAAGCCGACGATAAAAGCGTCACCTGCCTCATAAGGAACAGCAACCACCCGAAGGGCGACTGCGACCGCAGCGGCCACGGCATCGGCCTCGCGCAGGTGGCCAAGCGGCTGGAGCTTATGTACCCTGGCAAATATGAATGGACGTCTGGCACTACGCCAGACGGCAAGGAATATTCATCAAAGATAACTCTATATGATACTAAAGTGTGCAATAATTGACGACGAGCCCCTCGCCGCCGAACTAATGTCAAGCTACGTCAGGAAGACTCCCTTCCTCAAACTCACCGGGGCATACAACAGTGCCAGCTCCGCCATAAGGGACATAAGGCAAAGCCCCGCAGACCTGCTGTTCCTCGACATACAGATGCCCGAACTGAGCGGCGTGGAGTTTGCGAAGATACTGCCGTCGGAAACCCGCGTAATCTTCACCACCGCCTTCAGCCAATATGCCGTCGAGGGCTACAAGGTGGACGCCATGGACTACCTGCTGAAGCCCGTCAGCTACGACGACTTCCTCAAAGCCGCCAAGAAGGCGCTCGACTGGTTCACCCTCAAAGGCAAGCGTCAGGCATACAGGCAAGACCGCTTCCTCTTCGTCAAGAGCGACTACAAACTCATCAAGGTGAGCCTTGACGACATCCTCTTCGTAGAGGGCTTGAAGGACTACGTAAGGTTCTACCTCAAAGACGGCACGAAGATAATGTCGCTTATGAACATGAAAAACCTAGAGGACAACCTCCCCAAGCCGGAGTTCATGCGCACCCACCGCTCATACATCGCCCACATGAGCAAGGTGGAGATGGTAGACCGCTTCCGCCTCGTGTTCGGCGAGTCGTACATTCCCATCTCCGACACGTACAAAGACGACATACAGGCGTACATCGACCAGCACACGCTGATGTGACACCTCCTGACGCGTCCGCCCTGCCACTGGGCGGACGCCATGCTTTCAGGGCTTTCCCCACTGGCCACACGCGCCCTCGCCATATTCCTTTCTGACAGTTCCAAATCGCCTTCCGCCACGATTCTTTGATTTGGCCATACTACACACCGTATGCAACAGCTTGGGCTTCCAAGCCGCAGCAACGCAAACTCCCCTTAATGCAAAAATGCGAAAAAAGCCGCGAAACATTTCGCCTTTGGCGGGAAATGTGTAACTTTGTATCAAAAACAACGATTGGACAGACATGAAAGCAAACAAACCAAGGGTCTACCTCTACACCGCAGGCGCGTGCCTTGTGCTTGCCGCCGCCCTGCTGCTCTACTATTTCGCGTCGGGATTGCTGCGGGGCGACTCCGTGCAATACATATACATCGACGGCGACGACACGCAAGACTCTGTGTTCGCCAAGGTCTCGCCAATGGCAAGGCGCCACTCTTTTTCAGGCTTCTGCACCTTGGCACGCCACACCGGCTATGCCGAAAACATACGCACGGGCCGCTACGCCATCTATCCGGGCGAGAGCGCGGTGGCGGTGCTGCGGAAACTGAAGAACGGTGCGCAAAGCCCCGTCAACCTTACCATACCCGAAGCCCGCACCATGGAGAGGCTCGCCGCACTGCTGTCGCGCAAGCTGATGCTCGACAGCGCCACCATCGCATCCGCGCTCACGGACTCCGCCTTCTGCGCCGGCCTCGGCTACGACACCACCACCATACCGGCCATGTTCATTCCAAACACCTACAACATCTACTGGGACACCGGCATAGACAAGCTGGCGGGGCGCATGGCCAAGGAGCACGCCGCCTTCTGGAACGGGAAGAGACTTAAGCAGGCCGAGGCCATGGGGCTGACTCCAATCGAGGTGGCCACGATGGCCAGCATAATAGACGAAGAGACGGCCAACAACGCCGAAAAGCCTATGATAGCCGGGATGTACCTCAACCGCCTGAAAGCCGGTATGCCACTGCAAGCCGACCCTACCATCAAGTTCGCGCTTAGGAACTTCGGCCTGCGCAGGATATATCACAAGCAGTTGTCCGTAAACAGTCCGTACAACACATATAAGAATGTCGGCCTCCCGCCCGGCCCAATCAAGATTGCGTCGATAGCAGCAATAGACGCGGTGCTCAACCACGTAGACCACGACTACCTCTATATGTGCGCAAAAGAAGACTTTTCCGGCACACATAATTTCGCAAAGACATACCAAGAACACCTTCAAAACGCGGCACGATATTCCGCCGCACTCAACAAGCGCGGAATCAAATAGCCATAAGGCAACCCCTGCGCAACGCCTTCCGCCCGTGCCAAGCCTGAAAGGCACGGCATGGGCGGAGGTGGTACAAACGCAGCTGATGCCACACAGGCTGGGAACAAACGTTTTTTTAATGTTGTTAAATAGCGAGTCCTCCATGCGCCTCAAAATTCACACGGAGCGAGCCGGAGGCTTATTTGCGCCAAATATCGCAAAATCGGGCGCATCGGCACAACTATTTGTCAGCCAAAGCATTACGATGGCATTGGCAAAATTCTGGTACTAAAGAAAGACGGAATTTCCTTTGGTTTTGAACAAACCACCGTGTTTTTTGACCGAAAACGTCTAAAATCAGCCACGCAAACAGCTTGTGATTCGGGCCGTTTTGCATTCCAAAACGACCCGAATCGCAATGCAAAACGCGCCATTCCGCAACCCAAAACGGTGCAAACCGCAAAACCAAGGCTGCCAAAGCGCTTTCCAGACTCTATTTCACCGATTTCCGAAGTGTTAAAATACGGCTTCACCTAACGCAAAACAGCCACAAAAACGCGCCCCCGCCGCACAGCCAACGCTTTGCGCACTGCGAAATTGAAGGCTGAAAACAATCTTTCCCCTCCCCCTTACACCCTTATAACCAAGCCTGCAGCACTCGCCTTGCGGCTCCTGCGCGGCCAACAGGAACAGCAAAACTACCGCTGGAAAATGCAAAAAACGAGTTTCTTACACAACTTATAAAACTTATCCTTCTCCGTTCGCCTTATTTTATTTAACTTTGCAGCATAATTACAATAAGACGCAAAAAACAAGATTTATGCTTACACTCAAACTCATCACCGAGGATACCGAACACGTAATCCGCGGGCTCGAAAAGAAACATTTCGGCGGCGCCAGGGAGGCTATAGAGAAAGCCATAGCCATAGACAAGACCCGCCGCGAGGCACAAAGGGAACTCGACAAATCGAAGCAAGAGGCCAAGCAGCTTGCCGCACAGATAGGAAGCCTGATGAAGCAGGGCAAACACGCCGAGGCCAACGACATAAAGGCCCGCGTGGCCACCATCAAGCAGGCCGACAGGCAGCTGCAAGAAACGATGGACAACGCCGAGAAGGAACTGCACGACCTGCTCTGCACGATACCGAACGTGCCAAACGACGACGTGCCGGAAGGCAAGGACGCATCGGACAACGTTGTCGTGAAAGAAGGCGGCCCCATGCCAGACCTGCCCGAAGGTGCACTGTGCCATTGGGACTTGTGCAAGAAGTTCAACCTGATAGACTTCGACATGGGCGTGAAAATCACCGGTGCCGGGTTCCCCATCTACATCGGCAAGATGGCACGCCTGCAGCGCGCGCTCGAAGCCTTCTTCCTCGATGAGGCACGCAAGAGCGGCTACCTTGAGGTACAGCCGCCATACGTGGTGAACGAAGCCTCCGGCTACGGCACCGGGCAACTGCCCGACAAGGAGGGGCAGATGTACCACTGCAACCTCGACAACCTCTACCTCATACCGACGGCCGAGGTGCCGGTGACGAACATCTTCCGCGACGTGATACTCGACGAGAAGGAACTGCCCGTAAAGCGCACGGCATATTCGGCCTGTTTCCGCCGCGAGGCCGGCTCATACGGCAAGGACGTGCGCGGACTGAACAGGCTCCACCAGTTCGACAAGGTGGAAATCGTGCGCATAGACACGCCTGAGCACTCCTACCAGAGCCTCGGCGAGATGCTCGACCACGTGGAGGGCCTGCTCAAGAAGCTCGAACTGCCATACCACATACTGCGCCTCTGCGGCGGCGACATGAGCTTCACCTCGGCCATCTGCTACGACTTCGAGGTGTGGAGCGCAGCCCAGAAGCGCTGGCTCGAAGTGTCGTCGGTGTCAAACTTCGAGAGCTACCAGGCCAACAGGCTAAAATGCAGGTACCGCCGTGCCGCCGACAAGAAGATAGAGCTGTGCCACACGCTAAATGGCTCCGCCCTCGCCCTGCCGCGCATCGTGGCCGCAATAATGGAGGACAACCAGACCCCGGAAGGCATCAGGGTGCCGAAGTGCCTCGTTCCCTACTGCGGTTTCGAAATGCTCGACGACAAAAACTTCGACTAAGCCATAGGACCATCGTGGCAGCCGCGACTGCACGGCCACCACACCCCACGCGCCATGGCGCAGCCTTCAGCAGCTTACACTCACTATGGATGCGCTGCCAACTTAACAAAAAACTAAACAAATGAACAAGATTGTACTCAAGAAGCAGTTCTCGGAGAAAGTGTTCCTCTTCGAGATCGAGGCACCGCTGATAGCCAGGAGCCGCAAGGCCGGCAACTTCATCATTGTCAGGGTGGGCAAAAACGGCGAGCGCATGCCGCTCACCATTGCCGATGCCGACCCCGAGCGCGGCACAATCACGATTGTCGTGCAGGAAGTGGGTCTGTCGTCCACCAAGCTCTGCAACCTCAACGTCGGCGACTGCATCACCGACGTGGTAGGCCCGCTTGGCAACCCCACCCACATCGAGAACTTCGGCACCGTGATTTGCGCCGGAGGCGGAGTGGGCGTAGCCCCCATGCTGCCCATCATCAAGGCACTCAAGCAGGCAGGCAACCGCGTGCTGTCGGTGCTGGCCGGGCGCACGAAGGAGCTTATAATACTCGAAGACGAGGTGCGCAAGCACAGCGACGAGACCATCATAATGACCGACGACGGCTCTTACGGCGAGAAAGGCGTAGTAACCGTTGGCGTGGAAAAGCTCATTAAGCAAGAGCAGATCGACAAGGTGTTTGCCATCGGGCCTCCGATAATGATGAAATTCTGCTGCCTGCTCACAAAGAAATACAACATACCGACCGACGTGTCGCTAAACACCATCATGGTGCACGGCACTGGAATGTGCGGGGCGTGCCGCCTCACCATTGGCGGCAAGACCAAGTTTGTGTGCATAGACGGGCCGGAGTTCGACGGGTTCCTTGTAGACTGGGACGAGATGTTCAAGCGGATGGGTACGTTCAAGAACGCCGAACGCGAAGAGATGGAGCACTTCCAGGAACACATCGACACAGTCGGGAACGCGCAGGAGGAGTCCGAGACAGCCGCGCCAAGCGCCCACGACGAGCCGCAGCCAACAATAGAGGAACTTACAGACCGCAACGCCGAGTGGCGCAAGGAGTTGCGCAAGGCCACAAAGCCCAAGGAGCGCATGGCCATAGAACGTGTGACAATGCCGGAGCTTGCCCCCGCATACCGCGCCACCACGCGGCTCGAGGAAGTGAACATCGGACTGACCGACACCATGGCCATGACCGAAGCCAAACGCTGCCTCGACTGTGCCAACCCGTCGTGCGTCGAGGGCTGCCCGGTGGGCATCGACATCCCGTCGTTCGTCAAGAACATCGAGCGTGGCGACTTCCTGTCGGCTGCCCGCGTGCTGAAGGACACATCGTCGCTCCCGGCAGTGTGCGGCCGCGTCTGCCCGCAGGAAAAGCAGTGCGAGAGCAGGTGCGTCCACCTCAAGACGGGCGGGCAAGCCGTGGCCATAGGCTACCTGGAGAGGTTCGCAGCCGACTACGAGCGCGAGAGCGGCAAGGCGCAGCTGCCCGAAATGAAGCCGTCTAACGGCATCAAGGTGGCCGTGGTCGGCTCCGGGCCGGCAGGACTAAGCTTCGCTGGCGACATGGTGAAAAAGGGCTACGACGTCTATGTGTTCGAGGCACTGCACGAAATCGGCGGTGTGCTCAAATACGGCATCCCCGAGTTCCGCCTGCCAAACCGCATAGTGGACGTTGAGATTTCAAACCTCATGAAGATGGGCGTACACTTCCAGACAGACTGCATCGTGGGCAAGACAATCACGGTGGAGGAACTGGAGAAGGCGGGCTTCAAGGGCATATTCGTAGGCTCCGGCGCCGGGCTGCCAAACTTCATGGGCATACCGGGCGAGAACTCCATCAACATAATGTCGTCAAACGAATACCTCACGAGGGTGAACTTGATGGACGCAGCCAACCCACACACCGACACACCCATAAACTTAGGCCACCGGGTGCTCGTGGTGGGCGGCGGCAACACCGCAATGGACTCTTGCCGCACGGCCAAAAGGCTCGGCGCAGACGTGACGCTCGTCTACCGCCGCTCCAAAGCCGAAATGCCGGCGCGCCTCGAAGAGGTGAAGCACGCCAAGGAAGAAGGCATACACTTCCTCACGCTCCACAACCCCATAGAATACAAGGCCGACGAGACTGGCGCCGTATGCCAAGCTGTGCTGCAAGTGATGGAGCTTGGCGAACCTGACGCAAGCGGGCGCAGAAGCCCCGTGCCGGTGGAGGGGAAGACAGTCACGCTCGATGTAGACCAAGTGGTGGTGGCCATCGGCGTATCGCCCAACCCGCTCGTGCCGAAGTCAATCGAGGGCCTGGAGCTTGGGCGGAAAAACACGATCGTGGTGAACGAAGGAATGCAAAGCTCGCGCCCGGAAATCTATGCAGGCGGTGACATCGTGCGCGGAGGGGCGACGGTGATACTCGCCATGGGCGACGGACGGCGTGCTGCTGCCAACATGGACAAGCAACTAATGGGAATCTGACGCAATGAACGGTTTTTACACCATCCTGCTGCTTATCCTAAGCAACGTCTTTATGACGCTCGCCTGGTACGGACACCTAAAGCTCCAGCAGACGGGAGTGGCAAGCAACTGGCCACTCATTGGGGTCATAGCCTTCTCGTGGGGCATCGCCTTCTTCGAGTACTGCTGCCAGGTGCCAGCCAACAGGCTCGGCTTCGTAGGCAACGGAGGCCCATTCAACCTCGTACAGCTAAAGGTTGTACAAGAGTGCGTGAGCCTCTGCGTGTTTGTCATCATCGCCAACATCCTTTTCCAAGGGCAGCAACTGCACTGGAACCACATCCTTGCGTTCTTCCTGATAATCTGCGCCGTCTACCTCGTTTTTATGAAATAGCATGGCAGCAGCAGGGCAACACGACGCGAAAAAGACAGAACAAAGGGTACTGAGGCGTTTCCACAAAGCACTTTCGACGTTCCGCCTGATAGAAGACGGCGACAAGGTGCTTGTGGGCCTTTCCGGTGGCAAGGATTCCCTTTGCCTCCTCGAACTACTTGCCGGGCGCATGAAAATACAGCGCCCGGCATTTAGCGTCGAGGCAATACACATCAGGATGGCAAACATAAGCTATGAGACCGACACAGCGTATTTGCGGGACTTCGCCTCAAAATTCGGCATTCCGCTCCACATCGTCGATACAGGCTTCGAGCCAGACCCATCCGGCAAGAAGCCAGTCTGTTTCTTGTGCTCGTGGCATAGGCGCAAGCAGATGTTCAACTTGGCACAGGAACTGGGATGCAACAAGATAGCATTGGGCCACCACCTCGACGACGTTGTGGAGACAACGCTTATGAACCTTTTCTTCCAAGGCCGCTTCGCGCCAATGCCCGCAAAGCTGTCGATGAGGAAAATGCCGCTGGCCATAATCAGGCCGCTGTGCATGGAAACAGAATCAGACCTAAACCGCATGGCGGAAATGCGCCAATACGAAAAGCAGGTGAAGCTCTGCCCATACGAACACGACTCACACCGGGCCACCGTCAAGCAAATGGTTGCCGACCTCGAGAGGATATATCCCGACGCAAAACATTCAGTATGGAACGCGCTCATGGCCGACGGCAAGATGATAGAATGAGCAACGGCACTGCCGGGCATGGCCGAACGGCTTCCGTCACGCTAATAGCGACAAGCGACATACACGGCGCATTCTTCCCAAACCCGGGGAACGACGCCACGGCAAATGGCAGCTCGCTCGCCAATGTATGCGCATACGTCAGGCAGCAGCGCACTATTGGCGGCAAAAGTGTGGTGCTGTTGGACAACGGCGACGTGCTGCAAGGCCAACCGATTTGCCACTACCTCAAATATGTGAAAGCAAATGGCACTGCGCTTGCCGCACAAATAATGGACTTTATGGGCTACGATGCCTGCACGCTCGGCAACCACGACATCGCAACCGGCCACGCCACTTGCAGCAAATGGATTAGACACCTGCACTGCCCCACCCTCACCTCCAACATATTCAAGGCCAAGTGCGGAATGCCATACGCGAGGCCATTCGCCATTATCGAAAGAAACGGACTGCGGATAGCTGTCATCGGGCTACTTTCGGCAGCCGCCTTCGACAGCATTGACAGCGTGGCCACTGCCGGGATGTCAATAGACGACCCGGCCGGTGCAGCCAAGCGGTGGATTGACATAATAAGGGAAGAGGAAAATCCTGACGTGGTTGTAGGACTCTTACACTGCGGTTGGGAGGCCAACGACGATGGAATCCATTCACGGACAGACTCCGCCGAATACATAGCCAACAATGTTCCGGGGCTTGACATCATAGTTTTTGGCCACGACCACAAACGACATGAGGCAACCATCGTCGGCAAAGACGGCCACAAAGTGCTTTGCCTCAACCCGGCGTGCGGCGCATCCGCCGTGGCCGAAGCAACGATAACGTATGAGCGGAAAGGGAATAAGGCCGCCAACGTAAGCATTGAAGGAAGCGTGGTGGATGTGTCGCAGGTGGTCGCCGATGCCGAGTTTTGCAGGCATTTTGCCAAGGAGGCAGGCGAAGCGGCGCAGTATTTGAAACGGCAAATCGGATTTTCAGCCGTAAGCATCGGTGCGAAGGAATGCCTATTCGGCTGCGCACCGCTTTCTGGCTTGTTCCACAGTTTCATGCTGGCCGCCACAAATGCCGATGTTTCTTTCTTCGCCCCGCTTTCCATCAAGACGGAACTAAAAGAAGGCAACTTCACAAACGAAGATTTAATCCGGCTATATCCCTACGACGACCGGCTCTGCACACTGCGTATGTCGGGGCGCGAAATACGCAGGTACCTCGAAATGACCTACCAGCTTTGGACACAACATCCGGGCAAACACGATGGACACGCCCTTCGGCTGAAGCGTGATGCCACAGGCAAAGGACTAAAATACACCACAGCCGAACCGATATTCAACCTCGACTCCGCTGCCGGAATAATCTACGATGTTGACATAACCAAGCCTGACGGACACAAAGTGACAATCCACACAATGCAAGACGGAACGCCATTCTGCGACGACCGCATATACAAAGTGGCCATGTCGAGTTTCAGGCTATGTGGGGGCGGCGGGCTGCTAAGGTTTGGAGCCGGAATTGGCGAGACAGAAACAGCCCAAAGAATCCTATCCCAAAGCAAGGAATGCCTTCGGTCGCTCTTCATGGACGAAATCGGGAAGTCTGGCAAAATCAACCCGGCACAAAACCGCAACTGGAGCTTCATACCACAAGAAGAGGCCGAAACAGCCCTAAAGAACGACAAAGTGCTTCTTTAGGGCCAGGCAAACGCCGTCTAATTTATCAGCTTCAGCACTTCCATCAGCGAGGCCGGGTCGTTCCAACTGAAGCTCCCATTACGCATCAACATCTTATATATTCGTTGGTTTTCATCGGAAATGAGACGCTTGACGTTGCGTTCATGGGCCTTAACAATCTTCCCGTCAATGTCAAAATAAAAAGTATTGTTAAGCGGATAGTTTTGTTTTTCTTCAGTAGAGAGGTCTGTTCCAGTCACATTAACAAACTGCCCAAGTTCCAAGTTGGTAATCTGGCGCTCGTTGAGCAACTGTTTCTTATAGGCTTCAATGTCTATTTCCGATACGCACAGCAGCTTGTTGGAGCCAAGCGTATCGATAACCAAGGCCAGCTCGTCGTCGAGCCTGACATAAAAACGGTCGGGAAACTTTACCGATCGTATCTGGCCAATGCTTGCCTCCATAACATTTGTGCCGAACCTATACACGAGCGAGCTGTTTTTCAAGAAGATATTAGCCTGCCGCTGGCGGATAACCTTGCCGTTAGTGGTAAGGATTGTGGCCGGTTGGAACGTCTCGTAAACAGTTGTGCGAGTTATCATGTCACCCAAGGCTTGGGCATTGCATCCGACAACCACCATCAGAAAAAACAATATAAAAACCTGTCTTTTCATACTAAACAACTTTTAATACGCAAAATTATAAATAAAATCGGACAAGGAGAAGGAATTAATAAAATTTATAATGAATGTCCGTATTTTGCCTAAACGGATGAAACAAGGAGTCGAAGAAGCACACGTCCTCTAATTTCTTAGCGGAACGCAGCGGGGTGATGACTTCCCTCCCACTTTGGGGGAGCAGGAGAGGGCTTACTTTAACTCCTCTGAATAAGAGCTTTGCGGATGTTCAATAAATTTATAATTAAGCGCAATGGTAAGCCAGTTGCCACAACTGCCAACGACAATAGCCACGCTTTTGCCCCTACAGCCTATTTCCCGCCCATGGCGGCAATCGCAGAATAATTGTCGTCGGAAAGCAACCAGGCCACCGTTCCACTCTTGTGCTTCTTCATATACTTGCTGACCAGCGAGACATATTCGCCATCAAAGACTTGCCGCCCGACAAGTTTGTTGACCACCCACATTATCTTTCCCATGTGTATATCGCACTCAACCTGCGGCTGCGAGCCACCATGCGGCATTGGATAGAGGCTCAGCAAGTAGAAAAGCACACAGTCCGGCACAATCATCGAGCGCACCATTTGCTCGCGTTGCGACTTTGGATAATATTTCAAATAGAGCGGATAGTCTTCACCAAGGTACTTGTCGAGGCTTATGCCCACCGTGTTGTTGCCAACGACGATGCTTTGGTCTAAAGCCCCTATCTGCGAATATACCTGCGGAACCTCAATGCCAGGCACCTCTTTCTTAAGCTTGTCGAACGCCGAGGCCAGCTCTTTGTTTATGTCGTCCATATTAGCGTATTGCTGCTCAACCTCGTTTATAAGGCTCTGCAAGGCAATGTCTTGGAAGAACTTGAGGAACTTGGAATTTATCTCCGGGTCGTTGACGCGCCCTATTTTCAGCACATCTTCTATCAATGCGCGCGTCTGCATGGGATATTGGGTGTTGAGCTGCTGCAATGCAGAGAAGTCGCCCGTGGTTAGATACAAGCTCTGTATGCGGTCGTAGCGCTCAACCACCACCCCGCCATCCGCCTTGTCGATGTCATCGGGCATCAATCGCCACTTGCACCCAGACAAGACGAGCAAAGCCACAACCAATATGCAAGAATAAAATTTACGCACTTTCACTATTTAATGTCATACTGCTTATTACGTTGCAAATATAGCAATAAAAATTTTAAAAACACCAAAATTAAGCTAAAACAAACGAAAAAAGCGACAAATAGATGAATTTCTTTAAGTATTTTAGCGCACAACGATGCCGATTTGTTGTATTTTGAGTAACTTTGTAGTTAAATAATCAAGCATCAGACAAGCAATGATAAAAAGAAAACTAACCACATTGGCCCTGCTTGCCGCCGCAATGACCATGGCGACAGCGCAGAAAACATTTGACGTAAACATCGTGAACGACACCAAGACCGACCGCAAAGCCGTACCCGTGACCATCGCCCTCGAAAAGTACGGCATCGACGTTAAGTCGGCACTGGTGACAACAGGCGGCAAAGAGGTGGCCTCGCAGCTCGACGACCTCGACGGAGACGGAAAGTACGACGAACTTTGCTTCTTGACAGACATCGAGAAGAAAGGGCGCCAGACATTCAACGTGAAACTCGAACAGACCGGGGAACCGCGCAAATACGAGCCGCAGGTATATGCCGAAATGCTCATGACAAACAAACGCGTGAAAAGCAACAACAAGCAGGATTTGTACATAAGCAGCCTCACTGTGGACAATGGCACCAACCCATACTGGATGTTGCACCACCACGGCCCGGCCTTCGAGAACGACATGGTGGCCTACCGCATATACTTCGACCACAGGCAAACGGTTGACATCTACGGCAAATACCGCAAGGGCCTTGAACTGAAGAAGACCCAGTTCTACCCAGACAAAGAGCAAAAGGCCGCCGGCTTTGGCGACGACGTGCTGTGGGTGGGCGAGACGTTCGGCCTCGGCACCCTGCGCGGGTGGAACGGCAGTGCGCCCGAAATGCTCAAAGACGTAGACCACCGCACGCTGCGCATCGTGTCGCGCGGACCGCTCCGCACCGTCGTAGAGGTGGTTGACGAAGGGTGGAACACAATGAACCCGGGCAAGGGAAAGATAGACATGACCACGCGCTACACCCTCTACGCAGGCCGCCGCGACTGTTTCGTCGACATAAAGTTCAATAAGAACGCAAGCGACTACCGCTTCGCGACCGGCATTATAAACGTGAAGAACTCTGTCGAGACAAGCGACAAGAAGGGACTGCGCGGCTGTTGGGGTACGGACTGGCCTGTTTCCGAGAAAGACTCTGCCGGACACAAGCGCGAAACCGTAGGGCTTGGCATCTGCATACCGGCAAACAACGTGGTGGAAGAGCTGCCGGCAAACAAAGACAACTACCCGTTCGTTGTGGGCAACGCCACCGACGAGCTTCACTACAACATCACATTCTGCTCCGACAACGAGGAGTTCGGCTTCCACAGCGCAAAAGAATGGTTTGACTACCTGAAGGAATGGAAAGAAGAACTTAACAATCCCGTCAAGATAACATTCTAAATAAAGCCGTGCAACCAGCACAAAGGGCTAAACCGGCAAGCCGCCAACTTGGCTTCCGGTTTAGCCCTTTGAGTTTGTACAACGCCGGCGTGGCAGGCTCACAAATCGGAAAACCGCCTCTTTCCTTTCACGTAATACTGCCACAAAAGCGAAAAAGGCTTCCGTTCCGGGATGTCCTTTGCCGCTGCGGTGGCCTGGATGTGCGCACGGTCGGCCCTGAAGTCGGCCTTCCAGCGGGCAAAGGCGCGTCGCGCCTTCCACACGGCCTTGAAGTCGCCGAGGCTGCGCTTGAGCAGCAGCATCTCTGCCGCAGCGAGGTAGTCGAGCCACCAGCGCACCCACATCACGCGCCGAAGGTCGCCTTCAGGCAGGCATTTGTAGAGCATGGTAAGGTTGTTGCGGAAGTTCAGGAAAGTCTTCATAGGGTTACCCTTGGGCAACGTTCCGCCCCCGAGGTGGTAGACACGGCTCTCCGGTATGCAATATATCTTGCGGCCAAGCAGGCGGAGGCGCCAGCATAGGTCGATCTCCTCGTTGTGGGCGAAGAAGCGTCCGTCGAGTCCGCCGGCCTTCCAGTAATCGGCCGAACGCACCATGAGGGCAGCCCCGGTAGCCCACATTATCTCTGCGCGGCTGTCGTACTGCCCGACGTCGCGCTCCACTACGTCGAAAATCCGCCCCCGGCAAAACGGATAGCCGTAGCGGTCGATAAACCCGCCGCAGGCTCCGGCATACTCAAAGCTGCCTCTGTCTGAAAACGACAGCAGCTTTGGCTGGCAGGCGGCAACATCGCTGTGGGCATCCATAAACTCCAGCATGGGGGTGAGCCAACCCGCCGTCACCTCCACGTCGGAGTTCAACAGCAGGTAATACTCCGCCTCAATTTGCTTAAGCGCCTTGTTGTAGCCGTCGGCAAAGCCCCAATTGCGGTCGAGCGGCACTACCCTGCACTCGCGAAACTCTTCGCCAAGCAGGGCGAGCGAATCGTCGGTAGAGGCGTTGTCTGCAACGTAGACCGTGGCCACGCCACGCGAATGCTCAACGACTGAAGGCAGGAAACGGCGCATCATCTCAGCCCCGTTCCAGTTTAAAATCACGATAGCTAACTTTTCCATCACAGTATTGTGGCCATCAAGGCCGTCTTGTCCGAGTTGAAGTTGCCGAGCTTCACCTCAATCAGTTTGTTGTCGTAGTCGCTGCTGACGAGCCTTTGCGGAAGCTCCACACGGATGTAGTTTCGCGTAAAACCGTGCATCGCCTTCCCGCCCGCGGCTTTCTCGAAGAGCACTTCGGCCTTGGAACCGACGTGGCGGAAATAGAAGTCGTGCATCTTCAGGTCAGACAAGGCTATGAGCTGGCGGCACCGCTCCTTCTTAGTCTCGGCATCGACTACATACGGAATCTTGAGGGCAGCCGTGCCAGGCCGCTCAGAATAGGGAAAGACGTGAAGGCGCGTGACGTCAAGCCCGCCCAAGAAGCGGCGCGTCTCTTCAAAACATTCCGGCGTTTCGCCCCTGCATCCCACCATCACGTCGACGCCAATGAACGCATCGGGCATTAGTTCCTTCACCTTATATATCTTCTCCGCAAAAAGACTGCGGTCGTAGTGGCGGTGCATCAGTCGCAACACAGTGTCGCTGCCGCTCTGCAGCGGGATGTGGAAATGGGGCATGAAGGCGCGGCTCGTCGCGCAAAACTCTATCAGCTCGTCGGTGAGCAAGTCCGGCTCTATGCTGCTGATGCGGTATCGCTTGATGCCCTCCACACGGTCGAGAGCCTTGACGAGGTCGACAAACGACTCGCCGGTGGTCTTGCCAAAATCGCCTATGTTCACTCCGGTGAGCACAATCTCGTTGCCACCCTCGCGGGCAACGCCTTCAGCCTGCCCCACAAGCGAGGCAATGCTGGGGTTGCGGCTGAAGCCGCGGGCAAAAGGTATGGTGCAGTAGGTGCAGAAATAGTCGCACCCGTCCTGCACTTTTAGGAAATAGCGCGTGCGGTTGCCGCGGGAGCAACTCGGCGCAAAGCTGCGTATTTCCTTTGTCTTAACCGAAAAGTGCGCGTGCAGGTGTCCGTCTGCGCAACCCGCCTCACGCCCCCAATAGTCGGAAAGATATTGCAAAAAGGCAGCCTTCTCGTTGGCCCCGAGCACAAGGTCTACGCCCTCGATGCCGCTCACGGCCTCGGGCTGCAACTGGGCGTAGCACCCCATCACCACGACGAAGGCCCCGGGATTCTCACGGACAAGGCGGTGGATGGCCTGACGGCACTTGTGGTCGGCCACGTCGGTAACCGAGCACGTGTTGACGACGCACAAGTCGGCACACTCTCCCGCCCCGGCCTCTGCAACGCCCATCTCGCCCAAAAGCTTGGCTACGGTGGACGTCTCGGAGAAATTCAACTTACAGCCCAGTGTATAATATGCGGCCTTTTTGCCTCGAAAAGCAAATTTATCTATCATATATATAATATTGTGGTAAACAAAACCGCCGCAAAGGTAAGAATTTTTGCCGAGACAAAGCCACCAAGTCTGCCACATAATGCAAGCCAACAGACGGCGAATTTTTTAACAATTCGTATCTATCTGGCTATCAACGCTTTGCGGAAAAGTTACATTTTTGGTCGAAAAAAAGTACGGAAAAAAAGAACAACGTATCGAAAAAATATATACCTTTGCATCGTTTTAATAAACAAATGATTGTTTTACAGACTTTAAAAAGCAAAGAAAGATGAAGAAATTGGTATTTATGTTCGTAGCTGTAGCAGCTATCTCGTTCGCTTCTTGCGGTAACAAGGCTAACAACGCTGCTCCTGTTGACACCGACTCTGTAGAGGTTGCTACTGTTGACAGCGTAGCTTCTGATTCTACCGCAGCTGACTCTACTGCTGCAGCTCCTGCTGACTCTACTGTTGCTAACGCTCAGTAATCGTCACAAACGAACAGTGAGAGAATTACCGCCAGGCTTAGGCTTGGCGGTTTTTTTTGTGCCTATCCCCTGCCATGCCCTATCAATGACAACTTAAGCAACTTGGCAACGTGCCGCTTTATTGGAGCATTTCAAACATAACCAATGCGGAACACCCCTGCCATAGAGCAGAATTGCGCTTGCTGAAACGCACATCAGAAAAGCCATCCCCATCCGCTCACAAAGTAGAAATCTATCTGCGGGATTGAATAAACATACACAAATAGTTTGTCGCGGGAATGCCGCCAAAAGCCAACAAAAGCCACTGCAAAACACAACCAATGGCAGTTTGGATTTCAAAACATACCGTTTCGGCTTTCAAAACGTGCCGTTTTGAAGCCTGAAATGCGCCGTTTTGGAAGCCAAAACGGCACGTTTTAGCAATGCACTGACAATCAGGCGGTTACGCAAAAGCACTCTCAATACCACAAAAAGGAGTTTCTTTTAATGAAATGCGGGCGCATGAAAAATGCCATAAATGTATAAAAATACGTAACCGGCAACGCTCGCTTAAGTCGCTTGACGTGGCATCTGTCTGCATGGATGCTTCCCCACTGCCGTTGTATAGGCAACCCAACATTCCGAGAATTAATTAAATTGCCGCATAAAAAACCTCGCCATGTGCAGGTTTGGTACACACAGCGAGGTTGGGCTATAACGCTTCGTCGTCAGGACGCTTGGGAACACTCACACACTTTGAGGCGATGTGCCTTTTCTTTTTCAGGTAAGCTTCCTTTTTTTGCGCATATATTTCCATGCGACGTTCTAAATAATTATCGGCCATGGCGTGCTGTTTCACTATTGGTTTGTCGTCCGGCTGTAAATTATGCTTATCTTTAACGGGGCGTGCGGGTTTGCCGAGCCGCCTACCAACCTTGCGCTCTTAAGCGACATATCGTTGGAAACGTTGGTTATCGTTGGCGAGGACGTAGACGACGTGGTAGCAACGGAGACAGGCACCAAGACGGCCTTGTTCCAGTTTTCTGACGCATTGCCACTCTTCCTCGCGTTATACATCCTCGTTATCAAATTCGCAATGTTATTAAACGTGTAGGTGTTGTAGTTGCTGTTGTACGAGCCTATATACGAAGTGACGTTGTCTGGTATGTCTTTGTTCTCGAAGAAGCTGTACAGACTGTCTTTCGGCAGCATCATTACGTATTCAGGCTCTTCAAAGCCATCTTCAACATCGGAGTTCATGCAGTTGAAAACTATGCGCGCCCCGCTTATCGTGTCGTTTTCGTGGTTGAACTTTATCTCGTCGATAGGCAGCGTAACTTCGGTGAATATGCCCGCAGGCGACTTCAGGTGAGTGCAGGTGTTGTCAGAGGCAAGCTCATCGAGCCGCTCCTTGTCGGTGTCGATATGCGTGGTCTGCAGCACTTCCTCCGTGCCAGACAGAAGGGTGTTGCCCTGCACTATGCTGTCGCCGCTTACGTACTTATAGTAGAACAAGAGTTCGGTGAGATAGACTTCGGACATTACACCCAGCCCATCGGTAGACTCAACATAAAACCCCGGGCAAACATTATGTATGAAATTGTATGAGTTCTTGAAATTGTCGGGATTCTCATAGAATTTCCTCATGATGTATGTTCCGTAGTTTTTGTAGACCACCCCGTCTTTGTCGCGGTACTCTTCGTTTAAGGGAATCATTACAGACTCCATGTTTGTCTTGTCAACAATCAACGCCCTCGCGCTGTCGCTCAGGTTTAAGTCGAGCGTGGTGTAGATTTTATTCTTCTTGATGGCGTTACCGTCGTTCCGCAACAATCCGCTTGCCTTGGGGTCGAAGTTGGAATAATACAGGTGCCCCTCCTCCAAAGGCCGGCCCATTTCATGCAAAGTAAGCTTCATGGAGTTTAGCGAATCGCCAACCGAAGAATAAAAATAAATCTGGATGCTGCACGAGTCCGCCACCACTTCGCCGCGTTCGTCACGGCTGGCGATGCTGTCTTTATCCGGAAGGAAGGGGGTGCCGTCGAGCGATTCGAGCATGGCGAATTGGGTAGTGTAGCTACTTGTGACGTAAGTGCCTGTCTCTTTGTCTTTTATCTTGCCCAAATAGCTGTACTGGTTTCTCGACAATATGGAATCTGTGACAAACGATTGGCTCGACACGAAGAAAGTGTCGGTAAGGATTTTGAAGTGGTCGGCCTCGCTCGTTAGGGAATTTCCCAATGTGTCCGTCGTATCATCACACGAAAGAATGGCCATTGTGGCAATGGCTATTCCTATCATAAACTTTGCTCTCATAAGACTAAATCGAGTTGCTTCTCTCTGCGTTGTGTTACCCTTTGTGATGGTTTGGTGATGGTTCAGATTGAATTGTAAAACGCTTCATACTTCTCGGCGTAATCGCTTCCAGGATAGCCGAGCACAGGAAGGCCCTTGGCGGAAGCATAGTCCACGAGTTCCGGGTATGCGTTCTCGCTTGCTTGTATCACGCCGTCGGAGTAGTCGATGGCGAGTTTGCCCAGCTCCTCGAAGTCGAACACGTCCTTATATTTTTCAAGCAGCCCAGCGTTCGCCTCGCGGAACTCCAGGCATTTCTTGAATTCATCGCCCAAATCCCGCTGCGGTGCCTTGGAGAACAGCGAGGTGATAATCTTCGTGTTGGCAAAAGATGGCTCCTCCCTATACGCAGTCTTGACGTAGAACGGCACGACTGCCCCCATCCATCCCTGGCAATGGATAATTTCAGGCGTCCACCTAAGCTTCTTGACAGTTTCGAGGACACCGCGGGCAAAGAATATGGCCCTCTCGCCATTGTCTGGATAATCCTGCCCGGTTTCGTCAACGTCCATTTGGCGCCTGGTAAAATAGTCGTCGTTGTCGATGAAATACACCTGTATGCGGGTCGATTGGATGGATGCGACTTTAATAATCAGCGGATGGTCGGTGTCGTTGATTATAAGATTCATGCCGGAAAGGCGGATGACCTCATGCAATTGGCCCCTGCGCTCGTTTATGTTGCCCCATTTTGGCATGAAGGTGCGAATCTCGTGGCCTTTCTCCTGCATGGCTTGAGGCAATTCCCTACCCATAAGTGAAAGCTCGCTGTCTGGCACGTATGGTGAAATTTCCTGATTAATAAACAATATTTTTCTTGCCATGGTTTGTCGATTTTTTTCATTGCAAAGATACGAAAAATATTTCGTAAATCAGAATTGTTGCCGCCGTTTTATGAAAAAAAGGGATTTATGAAGCATATTTTTGGTTGTATCCTTTTTTGTTTGGCAAAAAAGTTGTTATTTTGCATCGCAAATAAGCTGAAATCTAAAGTAGATTTTTGAAATGAAAGTTTTTCACGGTATTGTAGAATTGCAAAACGAGCTGTTTGGAGCACGCAAGCAAGGTAAGACAATTGGACTTGTGCCGACGATGGGTGCGCTGCACGAAGGGCACGCCTCTCTCGTAAGAAAGAGCGTGGCCGACAACGACGTCACCGTCGTTTCGGTATTTGTCAACCCAACACAATTTAACGACAAGAAAGATCTTCAGAGCTATCCGCGCGACCTTGATTCGGACGTCCGGCTGTTGGAAGGCTGCGGAGCCGATTATGTATTCGCTCCGTCTGTCGAGGAAATGTACCCGACGCCGGACACCAGGCACTTTGAATTTCCCCCTGTGTCCACAGTGATGGAAGGCGCACACCGCCCGGGCCACTTCAACGGAGTTTGCCAAGTGGTAAGCAGGCTATTCTATATCGTCAGGCCGTTGCGGGCATATTTCGGCGAAAAAGACTGGCAGCAGATTGCCGTAGTCAAGGCCATGGTGAAGAGCCTTGGCCTGGCCGTTGAAATAATTGAATGTCCGATAGTCCGCAATTCCGACGGACTGGCTCTGTCCAGCCGCAATGGCCTGCTATCCGACAAAGAGCTTGCCATTGCCCCCAAGATATATGAGACACTCCGCCTTAGCGTCGAATATGCAAAGACTCACGGTGTGGGAGAGACCCACGACATGGTTGTTGGCAGCATCAATGCGGTGGAAGGACTTAACGTTGAGTATTTCTCGATTGTGGACGGCGACACTTTGCTTGACGTTGACAAGTGGGAAAGTGCGCCCCATGTGGTTGGCTGTATCACTGTGTTCTGCGGAAAGCGCCCCGTTAGGCTGATTGACCACATAAAGTACAAATAAGCCATGATGATAGAAGTGTTAAAGTCAAAGTTGCATTGTGTCACAGTGACCGAGGCAAACTTGAATTATATGGGCAGCATAACCATCGACGAGGACTTGATGGACGCAGCTGGCATGATTGAAGGCGAGAAAGTGCAAATCGTTGACAACAACAACGGCGAACGCTTCGAGACCTACATCATAAAAGGCGAGCGCGGGTCTGGGGCCATTTGCCTGAACGGGGCTGCGGCACGAAAGGTGCAGGTTGGAGATGTCTGCATCATAATCGCATACGCCCTGATGGACTTCGAGGAAGCCAAGCACTATAAGCCGACCGTAGTTTTCCCAAAGAAAGGCAACAGGTTGTAGGCGGGCAACTTCAGCGCTTTTGCGTTATAACCGCGTTAAGAGTTGCGCCTTCGCTTTGAATTTTGAAGAGAGGAAAGTATTCGCCCGTTTCAAGGCAATGCAGCATTGGCATTTTCAGGTGCCAAAGACATTAAAAAAAACAATAATCCCGGTGTGTACGGCCATTGCCGAAGCCACCGGGATTATTAATTATGTTACTTTGCCTGGCTACCGTTTGTGCACTTATAGATTGCCTCTAAGGCGAGTCTTGCTGCCACAGCCAAGGCGTTTTCGCCAATTCGGGCGTTAGTCTATGGCAACGAGCACGTCACCTTCCATTACGCTTTGGCCGGGTTGAACGAGTATGGCAGACACCTTGCCGCCTTTTTCAGCTTCAAGGTTGTTGGCCATCTTCATAGCCTCAAGCACAACCACAGTGTCGCCAGCCTTTACCTCATCGCCAACAGCCACAGTTATCTCGGTTATAACTCCTGGCAACGGTGCTTTCACGGCATTCTGATAGCTTGCCCTCGCTGCAGCAGGCTTATCGTCAGCAGCGGCAGGCTTTTGCTCTGTCGGCGGCACGATTTTTACCTTCGGCTTTTCGGGAGCAGCCTCTTTTTCCATTTCCACCTTGTACAGTTCGCCGTTGACCGTAACATTGGCAACATTGCCCTCAACGCCGTCGATGGTCACTGCGTATTTATTGCCGTTGATTGTATATTTGTATTCCTTCATGATGGTTTGTACTAAAGTTTGGGAAGGCCAGTCATTACCAAAGCGTGGCCGTTCCACTCGGTTAAGTGTTCCTTGATGGTTATTTTTCCTGATTCCTTGTCGTGGACGTTGTTCCCCTGGAATTCGTGCAACGCCATGGCAATCGCAGCGAAAATTTCGTTGTCTTGTTTCATGACTGCAAAGTTTAAACCACAAGCTCCAAAGCTTGGCTCCGACTATTGCCTCGCCCAAGAAGTGAAGCCTGTGGTCTTTTATTTATATTACATAGGAATGTTCCCGTGCTTCTTGGCGGGAAGGCTTTCGCGCTTTGTAGAAAGCTGGGCCAATGCGCGGCAGATGCGGAACCGGGTGTTGCGAGGCTCAATCACATCGTCGATGTAGCCATACTTCGCCGCCTGGTAAGGAGTTGCGAACATATCGTTGTACTCCTCCTCTTTTTCCGCAAGGAATGCCTGGACATCTTCTCCGGCTGCCTTCTTCTCCTTGGCCTCTTTTGCGCACAGCACGGCAACGGCACCCGATGCGCCCATCACAGCTATTTCAGCCGAAGGCCATGCGTAGTTAAGGTCGGCACGCAGCTGCTTGCATCCCATCACGATGTGGCTTCCGCCGTAGCTCTTGCGCAGTGTGACCGTAATCTTTGGCACGGTAGCTTCGCCGTAAGCGTAAAGCAGCTGTGCTCCGTGCAGGATTACGGCATTGTATTCCTGGCCTGTGCCCGGAAGGAAGCCAGGAACGTCAACGAGCGAAACGATTGGGATGTTGAATGCGTCGCAGAACCTTACGAACCTTGCGCCCTTGCGGCTGGCATTCACGTCAAGCACACCGGCATAGCACGAAGGCTGGTTGGCAACTATGCCCACGCTCTGTCCGTTAAAGCGCGCGAAACCTATAATGATGTTCTTTGCGAACTTGGGCTGCACCTCGAAGAACTCCCCATCGTCAACGATAGCAGATATTACCTTATACATATTATATGCCTCGTTGGGGTTCTCGGGGATTATCTCGTTGAGCGAATCTTCCAGACGGTCGATCGGGTCTGTACACTCCTTGCGAGGAGCGGTCTCCATGTTGTTCGACGGAATGTAGCTAAGCAAAGTCCTTATCATCTGCATTGCCTCTTCCTCCGTGGCAGCCGTAAAGTGCGTCACGCCACTCTTGGTAGAGTGTACGCTTGCGCCGCCAAGGTGCTCTTGGTCAATGTCTTCGCCAGTCACAGTCTTAACGACTTTGGGGCCGGTAAGGAACATATACGAAGTGTTCTCCATCATAAGCGTGAAGTCTGTCAGGGCCGGAGAGTAAACCGCACCTCCTGCACAAGGGCCGAAAATGCCGCTAATCTGCGGAATAACGCCTGAAGCAAGGATGTTGCGCTCGAATATCTCGCCAAACCCGGCAAGCGCACAGATACCTTCTTGTATGCGTGCACCGCCGGAATCGTTGAGTCCGATAACGGGTGCGCCCATCTTCATGGCCATGTCCATGATCTTGCAAATCTTCTGTGCCATGGTTTCAGAGAGTGAGCCACCGTTCACGGTAAAGTCTTGCGCAAAGATGAACACGAGCCTTCCGTCAATCGTTCCGGAGCCTGCGACCACGCCGTCGCCGAGATATTGCTTCTTCTCCATCCCGAAGTTTGTGCAACGATGGAGCTTAAACATATCATATTCTTCGAAGCTTCCCTCGTCGAGCAGCATATCGATGCGCTCGCGTGCCGTGTATTTGCCGCGCGCATGCTGTTTCTCGATGGCTTTTTCGCCACCGCCCATACGGGCTGTCTCGCGCTTTTCGATAAGCTGCTTGATTTTCTCTAATTGCTTGCTCATTGTCTTATTCTATATTTTAAGTATTCGCAAATTATTTTAGTGTTCACAAAGCTCGGTTAGTATTCCAACGGTCGATTTTGGATGCAGGAAGGCTATGTTAAGATTTTCGGCACCCTTGCGCGGCTCCTTGTCAATAAGGCGGATGCCCTTGCCGTCGCACTCGGCCAACGCATTTGCCACGCCGTCCTCGATGCAGAAAGCCACATGGTGTACGCCATGGTTTCCTTTGTCGAGCCATTTCTGTATGGTGCTGTCCGGTGACGTCGGCTCAAGAAGTTCAAGTTTCACCTCGCCGCATTTCAAAAATGCAGTCTTCACTTTTTGGTCAGCCACTTCTTCTATGTTGTAGCACTTAAGACCCAATACATTTTCAAAGTAGGGAAGCGACTCCTCGATGCTTTGAACGGCAATGCCTAAATGTTCGATGTGTGAAATCTTCATTGTTCTCTAATTTTTGTTAGATAAAACCTTTGTGGTTATTACATTAATTGTGCAAAGGTAATTATTTAAATTAATACTGTGAAATTATAAGTTGAAAAGATTGTTAAGGACTGATTTGCGCTCCAACCGACTATCGCAACCATTGTTTTGGCGACGGAAGTCCTTAAAAACAGCCTGCAAAAAACAGCCGTGGAAACAATTTCCCGGCAATGGTTGACGGAAGTCAGGACGAATTCAAATGTGGCAACTACCCACGAGAAAAACGTTTGAGGCACCGCTGACCGTTACCTTTAAGCGGCAACGGCCAGCGGCACCTCAAGTCAAACAACCACTAATCCATCAGGCTCCAAGCCCATTTTCATGTTTACGTGTTAGGCAAATGCACTTCGCCCTTACGCTCGAAGACATCGCGCACCCTGTTTATCTCTAGGAATGACGTGCCGCCTCCCTCGGCAAAGCTTCCGCTCAGGTGGGCAATCTTGTCGTCCATGCAAAGGTAACCTTTTTGCCGCAACATACGCAGCGCTGCCAGGAATTGCTCTTTCTGGCCTATCTGCTCGTGCTGTGCTACGGGAATCACCCCGTAACTTAAAGCAAGCCAACGCTGGACTTTCTCCTTATAGCAAATGGCCAATACGGGATTTGGGCCGCGGAATGCAGCCAAGTTGCGTGCCGTCGTTCCCGTCTTACAGTCAGTGATTATTCCTTTTACACCAAGGCGCTCGGTTGCTTCGATGGCGTTCCAGGCAAGAAATTCGGAAACATCACAGTCTTTGGGCAGAGGCACGGGTATGTCGTGTTCCTTCATCTTGTCCTTCTCGGCCTGCTCCGCAATCATTGCCATAGTCCTCACAGCCTCCACCGGGTATTTCCCGGAAGCCGTCTCGCCGCTAAGCATCAATGCGTCAGTCCGGTAGTATATCGCATTCGCGATGTCTGTCACCTCGGCCCTGGTAGGCCGCGGGTTTGTTATCATCGTGTGCAACATTTGCGTTGCCACGATCACGGGCTTTTTTGCCAAGATACATTTGTGTATAATCCGCCGCTGTATGCCTGGTATCCGCTCTATGGGAACCTCTATGCCAAGATCGCCACGGGCAATCATTATTCCGTAAGACGCCTCGATAATTTCGTCGATGTTGTCCACACCCTCTTGGTTTTCAATCTTCGAGATTATCTTTATGTCGCTCCCGCGACTGTCGAGAATCTCCTGCACAGCGTGTACGTCGGCTGCGCTGCGCACAAACGAATGCGCAATAAAGTCGATATCTTCGTCGATGGCGAGGTTGATGTTCGCCTTGTCTTTTTCCGTCAGAGCCGGCAGGTCGATATGCACCCCGGGCACGTTGACGCTCTTGTGCGCCCCAAGCATTCCGTCGTTTTGCACCTGCGCTATGACGGCAGGGCCGTTGATGCCTATCACTTTCATTCCGATCGTGCCGTCGTCGAAGAGAATGCTGTCGCCCACGTGTACATCGTTGGCGAAATTTACATAAGACAAATTCACGATGTCGTGCTCCGTCTCCATCTCCGGGCGACCAAATATCTTCACCACGTCGCCGGTTTTGTAACTGATTGGCGCCTTGCAACCGGTCGTGCGTATTTCCGGCCCCTTAGTGTCAATCAAGATTCCTATATGGTGTGAAACCTTGCGTGCGTTGCTTATTATCTGCCTGATGCCATCTGGGCTTGCGTGCGCAGTGTTCATGCGCACAACATTCATTCCCGCTTCAAATAAGCTACGTATGAAATCAACGTCGCACCTCCTGTCACTGATTGAAGCTACAATCTTGGTCTGTTTCATCATCTTTTCTGCTGTTGTGTAAGTTCCATGCAAAGTTACATCTTTTCCGCGAAACAGCAAAACTTGCCGACCCGCAAAATAGGGCGTAATTGTCAGCCGGAGTCCGCGACTTGGGCTTGTGAATCAAGTTTGGAAACTTTTGTTGCCGTTAAATTGCATTATTCCTATAAAATTGTTACTTTTGCATTTCGTAAGGCAGACGATGAGCGATGAAACTCGTAATAATGACCAAACCCACATTTTTTGTGGAAGAAGACAAGATCCTTTCGGCTTTGTTCGACGAGGGTCTTGACAACCTGCACCTGTACAAGCCGGGGGCTTCGCCGGTGTTCTCCGAACGCTTGCTCACGTTGCTCGACGACGAATGCTACGACAAAATTGCCGTGCATGGGCATTTTTACCTCAAGGAAGAGTATGGGCTACGAGGAATACACATTGACGACAGCACGACATTGCCGCCAACCGGCTACAAAGGACACACGAGCCGCACTTGCCGCGAGATTGAAGGGCTGAAGGAAGCGAAGAAAAAGTCAGACTACGTATTCTTGCGCAATGTGTTCGACAGCGTGACCTTTGGGAACGAAAGGGCATCGTTCACTGCCCAGGAGCTTAAGGAAGCAGCCCGCCGCGGGCTTATCGACAAAAAGGTCTACGCCCTTGGCGGCATGGACATCGAGCATATCAGAATGGCGAAAGACCTTGGCTTCGGCGGCGTTGTTGTCTGCGGAGACTTGTGGAACCGCTTCGACATACACAACGAGTTGGACTATAGAGAATTAATCGCACATTTTGAGAGACTGCGCAAGGCCACAAGCTGAAGGCATATAACATAAACAAACAATAAATAAACGATGAGCGAAAAAAACTCTTACATGGTTTTCTCTGGCGTCAGCACGAGATACCTTGCTGAAAAAATCTGCAAAAGTTTGGATTGTCCGTTGGGGCAGCTTCTTTTGACGAAGTTTTCCGACGGCGAGTTTGCCGTCTCCTACGAAGAGTCGATACGCGGGCGTGATGTCTTTTTGGTGCAAAGTACGTTCCCAAACTCCGACAACCTCATGGAGCTGCTGCTGATGATAGATGCCGCCAAGCGAGCATCAGCAAGGACAATCAACGCCGTCATACCATATTTCGGGTGGGCGCGCCAAGACCGCAAAGACAAGCCAAGGGTCAGCATAGGCGCAAAGCTTGTTGCCGATTTGCTTAGCGTAGCTGGCATTGACCGCCTCATCACGATGGATCTCCACGCAGACCAGATTCAGGGCTTCTTCAACGTGCCTGTCGACCACCTGTATGCCTCCGGCGTGCTCCTGCCATACTTGCAGAGCCTGAAGCTCAAAGACATGGTGATTGCATCGCCCGATGTGGGCGGCTCTAAGCGAGCCAACACATACGCAAAGTACTTTGGTTGCCCGCTGGTGCTCTGCAACAAGACAAGGGCAAGGGCGAACGTGGTGGAGAGCATGCAGATTATTGGCGACGTGAAGGACAAGAACGTTGTGATAATCGACGACATGGTAGACACGGCCGGCACCATCACCAAGGCCGCCGACATAATGAAGGAGGCCGGAGCATTGACCGTGCGTGCCTGCGCGTCCCACTGCGTGATGAGCGGCCCGGCGAGCGAGCGCGTCCAAAACTCGTCGTTGGAAGAGCTTGTGTTCACAGACTCCATCCCATATTCCAACCGCTGTGCAAAGGTAAAGCAGATTTCCGTTGCGGATATGTTCGCCGAAACAATCAGGCGGGTAATCAACAACGAGAGCATCAGCAGCCAGTATCTTGTGTAAACTAACGACGGGCAAGATGTTTTTGAAAAAAGCCATCGTGTTGGCGGCGGCAGGGGCGTTCCTTGCCGCCTGCCGTCACGGTGGCTATACCGTGGAAGGTGCTTGCAGCGGACTTAGCGATGGTGACACGTTGCTTATATGCGAGGCTGGCGATTGGAGCGTTTGTTTAGACACAGCCATTGTAAGCGGCGGTAAGTTTTATTTTGAAGGCGCAGCCGATTCCATGTCGCTGTGCGTCGTGCGCAGCCTTGGGCAGCGCAATTGCAGCATGCCGTTCGTTCTTGAAAACGGCAAAATCAAAATAGCCTTGTCTGACAAGCCAATGCAATCTAAAGTCAGTGGAACGCGCAACAACGCAAAATGGCAATTGCTGATGGATGCCACGGCCTTGTATGGCCTGAAGATTGACGCTTTCGCATCAAGCCTCTACAATGCAGACCTAAGCCATGGTGAACGCATGGCACTGATGGATTCGATAGCTGTGCAAGACAGCTTGTTTGGCGAAACCGTCACCACCTTCGTTCGCAAGGAGTCCGACAGCGATTTCGGACGGTTCATGCTCGTATACTTTTCTGACTTTATGAAGCCTTCGGAAATAGAGGAGACGGTTGCGGCCATGCCTAAAAAATCGCAGGCACACCCAGAGGTAAGGGCGCTACTTGCCAAAATCAAAGGCAAGGGCAGGCGGTGATTCGTAGCGTTTCCTATGGCATAAAACTCCACAAGCCATTGTTTCCACCTTATTTATTATATGCAAATCCCGCCAAGACATGACATTACACATATTCAACCCAGAGCACGACTTAGCCTTGGCTGCCAACCTAAGCAACTTCACCCCACCCTTGGCGGCCCGGACACTCAGGCGTTCGTTGGGTTACTTGCCGGCGTTTTGGGCCAAAGAAGGCGACGCTGTGCTGGTGGACGATGTTGCCTTGGCGGAACGGGAATACAACAGCCTGCCCCACAGCCTCGTGGAGGCGTTGCCGCCCCCGCGCTTCGTTGCCGACAGAGAGCTTCGCCACCTGCAAATAACCAGCGTTGACGCTTGGGGGTGGGACCGTGCCGTTGCCAGGCGATTGCTGCGCCACGGCATAGATGCAAGCCTCTTGCCAGACGAGAAAGAGCTGTCCACTATCAGGCAATTGTCGAGCAGGGAATGCGCGGCCAACGTCCTGTCGCAAATAAAGGCTGACGGAATGGCTGGCGAGGCATACGCCTGCACGAACGAACAAATGGTGAACCGCCTTGTCGGCGAGATGCGGCAAGCTGTGCTCAAGGCTCCTTGGAGCAGCAGCGGGCGCGGAATCCGACGTGTGGCAGACGGTGCCATTTCACCGGAACTTAGCGGATGGGTGCACAGGGTGCTGCAACGGCAGGGCGCAATAATGGTTGAGCCATTCTATCAAAACGCCCTCGACTTTGGAATGGAGTTTGCCAGCGACGGCTCTGGCGGCATAACGTTTTTAGGGCTTTCCATATTCACGGCAAACGAAGGGCGGTATGCAGGCAACGTGCTCGCGCCTGAAAGCTGCAAACGCAGCATTCTGTCGGAATTATTGAGTGAAAAGACAATGGAAGTTGCGCGTGACACCTTAACACGCCACCTTTCAAAACTATACGCCAATGCCTACAAAGGCCCGTTTGGCGTTGACATGATGGCCGTCAAGGCGGACGGCTCAGACCACTACCTGCTGCACCCGTGCGTGGAAATCAACCTTAGGCGCACCATGGGCCACGTTGCCTTGTGCGCCAGCAAAGCGCTAAACGGAGCCTCCCCAAGCGGCATGATGCGCATAGACACCGAAAACGACTGCAAACTAAGACTAATTTGACTTGATTATGAAACATACATTTCCTTTAGCCCTGTCGCTACTTCTGCTGCATCCTGCAGTTTCCGTGGCGCAGTACCGTTCGGAGGCATGGTGCCCCGACAATGGCGACGGCACATACACCAACCCTGTGCTCAACGCCGACTACAGCGACCCAGACGTATGCGCAAACCCGGCAGGCACCGACTTCTACCTTACGGCAAGCTCTTTCAACTGCACGCCGGGCTTGCCCATACTCCATTCGCGCGACCTCGTCAACTGGGAGATTGTTGGCCACGCGCTGCCCAAGCTCACCCCGGACTATGTTTTCCGCAAAGCCGCCCACGGCAAGGGCGTATGGGCACCCTGCATACGCCACCACGACGGTATGTACTACATATACTGGGGAGACCCCGACAGAGGCATATATATGGTGAAAGCCGCCGACCCGGCCGGAAAATGGAGCGAGCCACACCTCGTGGTAAAGGGCAAAGGCATGATAGACCCCACCCCGCTTTGGGACGACGACGGACGCTGCTACCTCGCCAACGCCTGGGCCGGCAGCCGGATAGGCTTTAAAAGCATCCTCTCCGTAAGGGAGTTGTCTGCCGACGGCACAACGGCCATATCGAACCCGGTGATTGTGTTCGACGGAAACAACGCCAACCGCACCGTGGAAGGGCCTAAATTCTACAAGCGCGACGGCTACTACTGGATTCTCGCACCGGCCGGCGGAGTGCCAACGGGGTGGCAGCTGGCCATGCGTGCAAAAAGCCCCTACGGCCCATACGAGTGCAAGACCGTGATGGCGCAAGGCTCTACAAACGTAAACGGCCCGCACCAAGGAGGACTCGTCACCACTGCACAAGGCGAAGAATGGTTCCTGCACTTCCAAGACAAAGGCCCATACGGGCGCGTGGTGCACCTGCAGCCCGTCAACTGGGTGGACGGCTGGCCGGTGATAGGCATAGACTCTGACAAAGACCTTTGCGGCGAACCAGTCGCAACGTTCCGCAAGCCCAAGGTGGGGGCAAGCATAGCAATACAAAACCCGGCAGAAAGCGACGAGTTCAACGCCCCGGAGCTTGGCCTGCAATGGCAGTGGCCCGCCAACTACGACGACAGCTTCGGCCAGCCGACGCCATACGGCTTTTTCCGTTTGTACACGCGCAAGCTCTCGCCGAAGTTCACCAACCTTTGGGAAGCCCCGAATATGCTACTGCAAAAGACACCCGCCGACGCTTTCACCGCCACCGCAAAAGTGCGTTTTGCTGCCAAGCGGGAAGGGCAATATGCCGGATTGATAATGATGGGAATGGACTACAGCGCACTCGTGGTCAAGAGAGTCGGCGAAAAGTTCCGCTTGCAATTGATTACTTGCACCAAGGCAGACAAAGGCAACGCCGAGACGGTAAGCGACATTGCCGAGCTGGAGCCTTCTGCCGCCGACCCTATCGACTACGAGCCTGCCATTTACTCCGACCTCTATCTACGCCTGAAAGTGGAAAAAGGCGCAAGGCTCTCCTTCGCCTACAGCACCGACGGCAAAAAGTTCCACAGCGTAGGGGCAGGCTTGCCCATGCGCGAAGGAAAGTGGATAGGCGCCAAGTTTGGCTTCCTCGCAGAAGAGCCGGCGGGGAAATCGCCTTCCGGCTTCCTCGACATCGACTGGATAAGAGTCACAAAGTGAGGAATATTTTCACGTGCCGTTTGCCTAACATTTTTAACTTAACGGCACCGCAAAGCGGCACTTGCTGCAACGCATTGGCAATCAATGCGTTGCGGCAAGGCCGGTTTTAGCTTTCAAAACAGGCCGTTTTGGAACGCGAAACAGGCCGTTTCGCACTCCGAAACGGCCTGTTCCACAAAGTCAAACGGCACTGTGTTAAAACGAAGCAGGAACCTATACGTTTTTAATTGCATATTTGCAACTACACGCATATGGGCCGCATCCAATGCAAAGAGCCACACACGGCATTGCCGCCAGCCAGGCGGTTTCCCACTTTTTCACGCCAACACACCTTACTTCTTAAGCTTTTCCATTTCGCGGGCGTATGCCGCAGGATAGCCCGGACGCTCCACCGTGGCGCCAAGTCCGTGGGGCGAACGCAGGAAACGCCCGCAGGAGTCCGGCTTCACCGTCATGTCGTTGTATTTCACGATGAGGAACACGGCGAGCTTCTTCCACCTGCCGAGCATCTCTTCGGCACACTTTGCCGAATAGCCGTTAAGGTAGGCCACCGCCTTATCGGCACTTTGGGCGTAAAGTTCCGACGCACGAGCCTCCGCCTCTGGCTGAAAGGCAATGTATGCAGAATCGAGCGAATCGCGCACAGCACGCAATGCGGGAAACATCTGCGAATATCGCGGATAGACCATGTTGCTCACCCAATTCTGAATCCAAAAGGCATTGTCGGGCAAGAAGGTCACGGCATCGGCCCCAGGAGTGTCGTAGCAATGCGGCGGTTTGTTCACACAGCAATAAATCGGGGTGAACGGCACCATGTTGGCATCGTCGTTGGCAAACCACAACACCCCGCCTATCTGGCGCGGAAGCCACGAACGCATCTGGCTAACAAACACGAAGCCAGCCTGCTGGGTGGAAATTGGCCGCTCGTTGAAACACTTATGCCCGTCAACTTCGTATTCGAGCGGCGTGGGGCGGTAGGGCATCTGCCAGATGCCACCGCCGATGTCGCCCGGCTTGTCGAGCGCAAACGGGGTGCCTTCGTAGTGGTCGCGCATGGCTGCCTCAAGGTCGGCAAGGCTCAACTTGCGCTCCGGCACGATCCAAAGCGGCATTGGCTCGGCGTTTGGCGAGTGGCCTTCGGCGTATGGCACGTATTTGTCCATGCTCTTGGCAAATCGGTTGAAGAAGCTCCACACGCGGGCTTCGCACCAGCGGCGACCGCCAAAGTCGGGAGCGGCGTAAGTGGAACAGAAATCAAAGTCGGCGTCGGTGCCATCGTACCACCCCTTGCTGCGGGCAAAGCTCACCACGTTTTTCGAATACATCACGTTGTCTTTGTCCTTCCGGTCGAATTTGCGTATGCGGCTCTGGTTGGCATGGGCGCATATCGCATTGTCGGGAATGCGCACGGCCACCCACACAACAGACTTGCTGCCCGGGCCGCATCCCATCATTTCCATAATCCAAGCCTCGTCAGGGTCGCAGATGGTGAAAGTCTCGCCATAGCTGTTGTAGCCATAGCGTTCGGCAAGCGTCGTCATCACCTCGATTGCCTCGCGGGCTGTGCGCGACCGCTGCAGGCCGATGTAAATGAGCGAGCCATAGTCGAGCGTGCCGGTGGAGTCCACCATTTCTTCCCGCCCGCCGAAGGTGGTCTCGGCGATAGTCACTTGGTATTCGTTTATGTTGCCTATCACATTGTATGTGACCGGGCTTTCGGGTATCTGCCCGTTGTAGGCATTGGTGTCCCAATCGTAAACCTGCCGCATCGTGCCTTTGGGATGCCTGGCGGCCGGATAGTGGCAAAGGTTTTGGAACATCCCGTAGTCGTCGGCACTGTAAGTACACATCACCGACCCGTCGGTGCTGGCATCTTTGCCAACTATCAGGTTTGTGCAACAGTCCGCGCCCAGTGGGCTGACGGCCATTATCACGGAAAAGAATATTTGCTTGTACATGATTTTTTAATTGTGTCTAATTGTTTTGGACAGCCACTTGCCGTTTGACTAACCAGCAGGCATTCCAAAGGCGATGCCTGCGCTGGGTGGCAATGGCATGCCGCATCAATAAAATATATCGGTGGAAAGCTCTGCCTTATTGCCGCAGCGGTCTTCCGCGAAAAGCCTAAGCGTCCGCTTCCGGCCCTGCTTTGGCAATGGCGAGCTGCGCAGGTCACACATATAGACATCGCTGCGGTCGCGCTTTTCAAAAAGCACAAACCTGCCGTCAACATATCCCTTTAGCGACTTCACCCCACTCTCGCCGTCGCCTACGCGGAAAAACAGTTTTCCCGAAGAATGCCACGAGCCTTGCCACAGCGGCGCGACGGCCGGCGGGCTGTCGTCGTAGGCTATGCGGTAGGCCACGCCCAAGTCGCGGACGTTTGCTGTAACCCACCCGGAGACGTAACGCCCGCCATAGCAACGGCCGTCGCTGCCGACGATATATAGCTTACCTGGATTGGCAACTTCCTGCCGCACTGCGATATAAAGCTCGCACCTGCGCATGAGATGCATGGGCTGGGATGAAAACAAGACTGCCGGAGACAGTCCTGACGCGGACTTGACAAAGCGCGGACTCAATGAGCAATCGGCACTGAGCGCACCCGGCGGCAACACAAGCGACACACCCGGCAACGCCACTTCGCCGAGCCTGTCGTAGCGCAACGCCCGCCCACGTTCCGCCGGGGCATGGCGTGGCGCAGCAGCCCTGCGCCCAGTGACGGTGAAAGAGTATGTGGAAATGTTGCCGAAAAAGTCGGCCAGTTCATATTCTACGTGGTAGTCGCGTTCTTCGTTGAAATAAACGATGCCTCGGTTTGCGTCCGCAGAGGCAAAAGGGAGGGTAACGCCGGGAAGCAGGAAAGCGCGTTGATACCATGTGCGGAAGCGGTAATAGTGGGAATAGTCGAAAAGATGGTTCACCTGTGCGTTTAACACCGGCGGCAACCTGTCTACGTCGCAGCGGAACACCTCGCGCCCATCGACTTTCAGCACGGTCTGCCTGACTCCAAACTTGTTGTACACGCCATCCATGTAATCGTTTGCCCAGATGGCAAACCCCACCCTGCCCCATGCCGTAAACTGCCTTTGCAGCCTGTGCGAGGCAAAGCCGTATGTGCTGTTTGCAGACATACCGCAGAAAGTTCCCTCGCCTTCCACAGGGCAGGCCATAAAGCCATGGGCCATGGGCGGCACGCTGTCGCTGACGCAGAAGCCCAACACGTCGAGCGGGTCGAGCACGTGGCCGCTAAGTGCGTTGCGCAACTCCAAGTGGAGATGGGGCGCAAGGCTCGCGCCTGTATTGCCGCTCACGGCCACCCATTGGCCACGCGAGACAGGACACTCGCCCGGAGCCAGCCGCACATCGGCCGTCCACGACTCGTGGGCGTATTGCCACCGCCGCAACATCCGCGCCAGCTTGGGCGTGAACGAACGGAGGTGGCAATAGACGCTCACCCTGCCGTCAGGATGGGTTATGTAAAGGGCATTGCCGAAGCCGTCGAGTCCTACGGTAATGCGGCTGACATAGCCGTCGGCAATGGCGTAGATGCGCTTGCCCTCTACGCCGCCCGTCTTCACGTCGATGCCGCAATGGAAATGGTTGGGCCGTGGTTCGCCGAAGTTGCCTGCCAAAGTCACGGCATAGTCAACAGGCGGCGAATATGCCAAACCGGCAGACAGGATTAGCCCGGCAATGGCGTTCAGCATGCCTTAAAGCTCATGTCGAGGCACTTGACAGAATGCGTCAGTGCACCCACAGATACGAAATCCACGCCACACTCGGCATACTGCCTGATGGTGTCGAAGGTGATGCCACCGCTCGACTCAACCTCATATTTGCCGGAAACCATCTCGACGGCAACCTTTGTGTCGGCCACGGAGAAGTTGTCGAGCATTATCCGGTCTACGCCTCCGCAAGCCAAGACCTCGCGAAGTTCGTCGAAATTGCGCACTTCTATCTCTATCTTAAGGTCTAGTCCTTTTTCCTTGAGATACTCGTGGCAACGGTTTATGGCGTTGGATATGCCGCCACAGAAGTCCACGTGATTGTCTTTGAGCAGAATCATGTCGAACAAGCCTATGCGGTGGTTGCACCCGCCGCCAATCTTCACGGCCTGTTTTTCGAGCATCCGCATCCCAGGTGTAGTCTTCCTCGTGTCGAGCACCCTCGTACCCGTTCCCTCAAGCTTCTTTACGTAGCGGTTTGTCGTGGTGGCAATTCCGCTCATGCGCTGCATGATGTTCAGCATCAGGCGTTCCGTTTGCAGCAGCGACCTCACCTTGCCGGTCACCACCATGGCCACGTCGCCAGGCTCGACGCAAGCCCCGTCGCCAATCTTCACATCGACAACGAGCGTTGGGTCGAAACGGCGGAACACCTCCTTGGCAACTTCCACCCCGGCAAGTATGCCCTTTTCCTTTATCAGCAACTTCGATTTTCCCATCGCGTCCTCTGGTATGCAGCACAAGGTCGTGTGGTCGCCGTCGCCTATGTCTTCGGCAAAGGCGAGGTCGATAAGTTTGTCTTCTAATTCGTTTACACTCAACATAGATATTGCTTACATTTAATTAAATGTGTTATTGTTTCATTAAGTGAAGTTCCCATGCAATCTGTGGCTGCACAGTTAAGATGCGCTTACAAGTAAACGCCAAAGCCTATGCGCAGCCCAATCGTACTGTAGTCGCCGTGGTTCTTGAACGACTGGTTGTAGTATATCTCCGGCTCCACCGTCACCTTGTCGTTCAGGAAGAAGGCATATCCAACCTGCAAGCTCGGCAAGAAGTCGTCGTAAGACTCGCCTGCGTGTACATAGTTCACCGACAGGCCAAGGTAAAGCCCGTTTTGCACGATGTAATACCTTGCCCCAACGGCGGCCATAAACGACGAAGGGACATCATGCTGCTTGTGATAGCCTATCTGCGCCGTGGCCATCCAGTCGTTTTCAAACATATAGCCGCCCTTGGCTTCTATGCCGAAGTTGCCTTCCTCCAGCCCGTTGTAGCTCAGGCTTAAGCTCGACAGCGATGCCCCTACATATTTTTTACCAGCCTCGAATTGGGCAAACGAAGCCATCGACACAAACAGTGCCACGACAGAAATTAGCAGTTTCTTTCTCATATTATTCATTAATTATATTGTTAAAGCACCAGCACGTTTGGCTGAAATACACCATGCCCACCTGACAAAAGTCACAACCTGGCTTTGCGTTGCCACAGAATGGTTGCCGGCCTGGTAATGGCTTCTTGCCGATTGGTTTTGCAAAAATAGCCATTTAATTTGAGAAAAGACTGAAAATAATCATAACTTTGCACTTAAATAAGCAATATTATGGGCAGAATCCGCATCTTGAAATTACATATCGCCGTTATGGCGACTCTTATTTGCCTTGCCGCACAGGCATACAACTTCAACGCAGGCTCGCCTAAGCGCGAGGCAAGGGCTGTGTGGCTGACCACCATCGGCGGCCTTGACTGGCCACACACATATTCCACCTCGCCTGAAAGCGAAAAGCTGCAAAAGCAAGAATTGTGCGAGACACTCGACAAGCTGAAGGCCGCAAACGTGAACATCGTGCTGCTCCAGACAAGGATACGGGCCACAACGATTTACCCGTCGGCACTTGAACCGTGGGACGGATGCCTGTCAGGCCGCCCCGGTGTCTCGCCGGGCTACGATGCACTGGAGTATGCAATCGACGAATGCCACAAGCGTGGCATGGAAATCCATGCCTGGGTTGTTGCCATACCAATTGGCAGGTGGAACGGGGCAGGATGCAAGCGGCTTAGGAAAAGATACCCGGCAATGGTATGCAGAATCGGCAACGAGGGCTACCTAAACCCCGAAAGTCCCCAGACCGCCGACTACATTGCCAGAATATGCAAGGAAATCACGCAAAACTACGACATCGACGGCATACACCTCGACTACATACGCTATCCGGAGACATGGCGCAAACGAATCGACAAAGAGTCGGGAAGAGCCTGCATAACAAACATCGTGAGGGAAACATACAAGACTGTCAAGGCCGAAAAGCCTTGGGTAAAAGTGAGTTGTTCGCCGATAGGGAAGTTCAGCGACCTTGCCAGATACAGCAGCAACGGGTGGAACGCCTACGACAGGGTGTGCCAAGACGCGCAAGGCTGGCTCAAGGAAGGAGTAATGGACGCGGTGTTCCCTATGATGTATTTCCGCGGCAACCAGTTTTACCCGTTTGCAATCGACTGGCAGGAGCACAGCCACGGCCGCATAGTGAGTGTCGGCCTGGGGCTTTACTTCCTGTCGCAAGGTGAAGACGAATGGAGCGGCGACATCATAAAGCGCCAACTAAACGTGCTAAGGCAAATGGGCATTGGCCATGCGTATTTCAGAAGCAAATTCTTTACCAACGATGTAAAGGGCATTTATTCGTTCGTAAGAGACAAAATCGACACCTCGCCTGCCTTGGTGCCACCAATGACTTGGCAATCGACGGCCTGCCCGCCAGCCCCGGTTTCGCTCAAAGTGAGGAGGTATGCCGAATACGACGAGCTTGAATGGAATGGAGCGGAAAACGGCCATTGCGGCTCGTACCTTACATACAATGTCTATATTTCTGGAGAATATCCCGTTGATACGGAGAATCCTGAAAACTTGGCAATAGCCAACCACCGCGGGGTTAAGGCCATCGTGCCACACAAACTGCACGAACCATTGAGGAACTATGCCGTGACGGCAATGGACAGATATGGCAACGAAAGCCGCCCCACAACCAGTGAGAGGATTCAAGCGGAAACGGAACGCAAGCCTTGGCTGAGGGTGGAAGGCGGCAACTTGCACACACCGCCCGTGCAGAATGTGCTCGATGCCGAATTCTTAATCGTCGAATCCCTGCAAGGCTCCATCATTGCCACAAGGCCATACCGCAGTGCCGTGAGCGTATCGGCGATTCCCGACGGGCTTTACATATTGAAGACGCTGAACAAAAAAGGCATCGTACACACACTTGGCTGGTTTCAAATCAACCGGCAAGGAGCCTTGCCTTGATGCAATCGCAGCAAAGATGGCCGGCAAGTGGGAAATAAAGGCTATATCGAAAAAAAGGCGAAGCCATATTAACACTGTCGTTTTTTTTTCTTACCTTTGCCACAAATATGCTGCGCCAAGGGAGCAAGAAAAGATAGCCCAGCCCGATATGCAGCAACAACTTTGATACCCAAAACCGCAAAACGTACAACCTTAAAGTGGAATTTAACAATAAACAATAACCACAAGCTAAACAAAATGGACAGAAAGAAAATTCTTTTGGCAATGGCATTATTCCCACTAATACTGCCAGCGCAAACGTTCGACTTCGACATGACCAAAGACCAACCGGTTTACAGCGACGCCACGGGATATGGCTACGACATATTGGCAAAGCCGGAAAAGAAAAGCAACGAGCCATTCTATTTCTCCGTGAAAGTTCCGGACGGAAACTACACCGTGAAAGTGGAGCTTGGCTCGAAGAAAAAAGCGGCCAGCACAACCGTCCGTGCGGAAGGACGCAGGCTCATGGTGTACAACACCGACACTAAAAAGGGAAAGACAGCAACCTTTGAATTTGTGGTGAACAAACGCTCGCCACAAATCAACGACAAAGAGAGAGTCAGGATTAAGGAACGCGAAAAGGGCTACCTCGCCTGGGACGACAAGCTCACGCTCGAGTTCAACGGCGACGCACCGGCCGTAAAGAGCATCCACATCGAGCGCAACGACAGCTGCCCAACACTCTACCTTTGCGGCAACTCGACCGTGGTAGACCAAAACAACGAGCCGTGGGCAAGCTGGGGACAGATGGTGACAAAATGGTTCGACAGTGGCATCGCCATATCAAACCATGCCGAAAGCGGGCTCACCGCAGGCTCATTCCTCGCCCAAAAAAGGCTCGACAAGATTCTCTCAACGCTCAAGCCGGGCGATTACGTAATCTGTGAGTTCGGCCACAACGACGAAAAAGAGAAAGGCCCGGGCAGCGGCGCGTGGTACCACTACACACGCAACCTGAAGATTTTCGTTGACAGGGTACGCGCACAAGGCGGCAACATAATATTCTGCACACCGACGGAACGCCGCAGGTTTGCCGACGACAAGAAGACTATATCGCCCACCCACGGCGACTTCCCTGCCGCAATGAAGGCTGTGGCCGAACGCGAGAACGTTCCTTTAATCGACCTTAACAAGATGTCGCGCGACTTCTACGAGGCTCTTGGCTACGAAGGCAGCAAGCGTGCCTTGGTGCATTATCCCGCCAACACCTTCCCCGGGCAGACCAAGGCTCTTGCGGACGACACGCACTTCAACACCTTCGGCGCCTACGAAATTTCAAAGATGGTGGTCATGGGTCTGAAAGAGATAGACAGCCCGCTGACGAAATACCTGCGCCCGGGTTTCGTAGACTTCAACCCAAGCCAACCCGACGACGCAGCTGCATTCAAATGGGTGCCGTCCAAAAACGCCGACTTGGTGAAACCCGACGGCAACTGACACATCCCGCAGCCCCAAAGCCAAGCCAATGACAGGCTGGCCTTGGGGCTGCGTGGCATCAAGCTCACCCGCACAACTGAAAATCTTAAGCACTAAAACAATATGAACAACAGATTCGCTGCATTGGCAGCATCATTACTCATGGCCAACTGCCTCCTTGCGCAGTCGTGGCCGGAGCCAGCCCCCGAGGCAAAACCGGGAGCACGCTGGTGGTGGATGGGGTCTGCCGTAAACCAGGCCGACCTTAAATGGAATATGCAGGAGTATGCAAAGACCGGCATCGGCGCACTTGAAATCACCCCGATCTACGGCGTTCAGGGCAACAAGCAAAACGAGTTGCAGTTTCTTTCCGACGAATGGATGGAGGCGCTAAGGTTCGTGGAAGACGAAGGAAAGCGCGACGGACTGCTCATCGACATGAACAACGGCACGGGGTGGCCGTTCGGCGGCCCCTACGTTCCAATAGAAGAAGCCGCAGCAAAGCTCGTATGCACAGACACGGCAACGCTCGGCAAGGAACTTAGGCGCGGCGTCGACATCAGCGTGACAAACAAGAAAGAGAAACCATACGCCAAGCTGTCGAAGGTGATGGCATACACTGCCGACGGCACTGCCATTGACATCACCGAGTTCACCGACGACAAGGGCGTTGTGAAATGGGGCAAGGCCAAAAAGAAAGAACAATACCGCGTGATAGCAATTTATTGTTCGCGCACGCGCCAAAAGGTGAAGAGGGCTGCCCCCGGAGGCGAAGGCTACGTGATCGACCACTTCGACCACAAGGCCGTAGCCAACTACCTGAAGCGCTTCGACGACGCTTTTGCGAAGACAGGCGTGCCATACCCCCACTCGTTCTTCAACGACTCATACGAAGTCTACCAGGCCAACTGGACTCCGCTCCTGCTCGACGAGTTTGAAAAGCGGCGCGGATACAAGCTCCAAGACCACATGCTCGAACTGCTCGGCTACAAGGCCGACGAAGGCAACAAGGTGCTTTCCGACTACCGCGAGACGCTCGGCGAGCTGCTGCTCGAAAACTATGTAAACCAATGGACGGCGTGGGCGCACAGCCACGGGGTGAAGACGCGCAACCAGGCACACGGCTCACCAGCCAACCTCATCGACATCTACGCCGCAGTGGACATCCCCGAAATCGAGGGCTTCGGGCTTTCCGACTTCGGCATCAAGGGATTGCGCACCGACACGGGCTTCACCCGCAAGAACGACAGCGACGTCTCCATGCTCAAATATGCCTCGTCGGCGGCCCACATCACGGGCAAGCCGCTCGCGAGCAGCGAGACCTTCACGTGGCTTACGGAGCACTTCCGCACCTCGCTTTCGCAATGCAAGCCCGACATCGACCTGATGTTCACCTGCGGGGTGAACAATATGTACTTCCACGGCACCACTTATTCACCGCGCAACGAGCAATGGCCGGGATGGAAGTTCTACGCATCAATCGACATGAGCCCCACAAACAGCATCTGGCGCGACGCGCCCTACCTGATGAAATACATCGAGCGGTGCCAGAGCTTCTTGCAGATGGGCAAGCCCGACAACGACTTCATGGTGCTCTTGCCCGTGCGCGATATGTGGGCAGAGCGCACCGGCAAGGGCGAAGGCTCGCTGCTGATGCAGTTCGACATCCACAGCATGGCAAAGAAAGCGCCCGACTTCATAAAGAGCATACTGGAAATAGACAAGGCCGGCTTCGACTGCGACTACATAAGCGAACGCTACCTGCTCACCACAACCTACACGAACGGTGCGCTCCAGACGGCCGCCGGAACGCGCTACCGTGCGCTCATCATACCCGGCAGCGGCAAGATGCCGGCCGCCGTCAAGGCCCACATCGACTCGCTGCGCTCGCAAGGCGCCACCATCATTTATGGCATAGACAAGGCCCAGATGGCCAAGGCCGCCAAGCCGGAGCAGCTCAAGGTTGGCTATGGGCTTAGGGCTATCAGGAGGAGCAACCCCACCGGCCACCACTACTTCATTGCAAACCTCACGCCGCGCGACGTCGATGCCTACATCCCGCTTACGGTAGAATTTGCAGACGCGCGCTGGTTCAACCCGCTCAACGGCGACATCTGCAAGGCCGAAGTCACCGACAAGGGCGTACACGTCAACTTGCGCAGCGGCGAGTCGATGATACTCCAGACCTACAGCACGGCGCAAAACGACAATGCCTCGCCGCGCCTCTACCCGCAAGGCGAGGCAAAGGCCATTGGCGGGCCGTGGACGCTGAGCTTCGACAACTGCGCACCAAAGGTTGGACGCACGTTCAACCTCGACTCACTGTCAACGTGGGAGCTGCTCGACGACGACTCGGTAAAGGTAACCATGGGTACCGGCACCTACACAACCACAGTCAACATGACAGCCGACGAGGCGGCATCGCCTTGGGAGATAGAGCTTGGCGACGTGAGGGAGAGCGCAAGGGTCTACGTAAACGACAGCCTCGTGGGCTGCGCGTGGTCTGTTCCATTCACGCTCCAGTGCAAGGGTCTGTTCAAGCCCGGCGACAACAAGCTCCGCATCGAGGTGACCAACCTGCCTGCCAACAGGATTGCCGACCTCGACCGCAAGGGCGTTAAGTGGCGCAAGTTCAACGAGATCAACTTCGTAGGGCTTAACTATTCAAAGGGCAACTACGCCAACTGGAAGCCCGTAAAGAGCGGGCTCAACTCGCCAATCACCCTCCGCAGGCTCGTCACCCGCTAACCCTGCCCTGCTTAAAAATCCAACCTGCATCTGGCCTCATGCCGGGACGCAATGCCCCCAAGGCATCTCACCCCGCATGAGGCCAGATTCGCTTTGTCAAAAAGCCACTAATTGCATTAACACATTTAACTTAACGCCACGAGGGGCGGCACCAATCGCATAACATCCTGACGTTCAACAGGTTGTAAAACAGCCCGTTTTATGGCTCAAAACGGCTCGTTTCGGACTGTAAAACGGCACATTTTGCAAGGCGAAACGGTATGTTTTGCAAAGCGTTTCGGCCCTATGTTAAAACCGACGGAGCCTCAACCGTTATTTAGTTGCATATATGCAACTTCCCTACGCAGTCATATTTAACATTAATTTGCGCCACATTAAGCACAAAAAAGCTACAACATACGGATTAATTGACTATATTTGCGAAGTGGCAACGGCATAAAGCCGGTTTTAGTATCGTTTGACTACATACGCCATTGACGGCAGACATTTTATAAACTTAAAACAGACAAGCTTATGACTAAACAGAAGGAAATTTACAGATGCGCCATTTGCGGCAACATCGTCGAAGTGCTCCACCCTGCCGGCGGCACGCTAAAATGCTGCGGCCAGCCTATGGAACTGCTGACGGAAAACACGACAGACGCCGCTTTGGAGAAACACGTACCCGTGGTTGAGAAGACGCCGGAGGGCTACAAAGTGACCGTTGGGAGCACGGAGCACCCAATGCTGGACGGGCATTACATCGAATGGATTGAATTAGCCACCGAAAAAGAAACCCTTAGGAAATACCTGAAACCGGGAGAGAAGCCGGTAGCTGATTTCAAGACTGACGCCGATGCCGTGGTTGCACGCGAATATTGCAACCTACATGGGCTTTGGAAGGGGGAATAATGCGATGATAACAGATAAAAAACTGTCGGTTGTCTGACTAAATTTTCCTGTCTCAGCCGTTCTTTCCCGTATCTGAGCCATTAAAGTGAGCGTGCCTCAAAAGTGGCAAGCCCACTTTTTCATTTTAACCATCGCAGCAGAGTGCCTTTGCGCCCACTGCCACAATATTCAATGCCTTTTGGGTAAAAAACGCAAAAACTTTGGCATAGACAAGCCGGAATTTGTTTTTTCTTTGTAACTTTACGAGCTGATTGCGCAAACTGTGCGCGGTCGCCTAAAAGAAAGAGAAAAGAAAAAAACAAACATAATGCACTTTAAATGGAATTGCAAAACACAGACTCGCGAAGGGGAAGGGGCTGCAGCGGAGCTGGCTGAGAAAATCGGCATGAGCACGATAATAGCCGACTTGCTGCTGCGCCGCGGCATCAAGACGGAGTCGGCGGCCAAGCGTTTCTTCCGCCCCATGCTCAACGAGCTGAACGACCCGTTCCTCATGGACGACATGGACGTGGCGGTAGACAGGCTGAACGATGCCATGGGCCGCAAGGAGCGCATCATGGTGTACGGCGACTACGACGTGGACGGGTGTACGGCCGTGGCCGTGGTCTATAAGTTCTTGCAGCAGTTCTACTCCAACATCGACTATTACATCCCCGACCGCTACGAGGAAGGCTACGGAGTAAGCCTGAAAGGGATAGACTACGCCAACTCGAGGGGCGTTAAGCTCATCATCGTGCTCGACTGCGGGATAAAGGCCGTGGAAGAGATTGCATACGCAAAGAAGCTCGGCATCGACTTCATAATCTGCGACCACCACGTGCCTGACGAGGAAATGCCGCAGGCAGTGGCCATACTCAACCCCAAGCGGCCAGGCTCGACCTACCCTTACGGCCACCTGTCTGGCTGCGGGGTGGGATTCAAGTTCATGCAGGCCTTCGCCAAGAACAACGGCATACCGTTTTCGCGGCTCATCCCCCTGCTCGACCTCTGCGCCGTGAGCATTGCCTCCGACATCGTTCCCGTAATGGGCGAAAACAGGATACTGGCCTACCACGGGCTGAAGCAGCTCAACCAGAACCCGTCAGTGGGCCTGAAGGCCATCATCGAGATTTGCGGCCTGTCGGGCCGCGAACTGACCATGAGCGACATCGTGTTCAAGATAGGGCCGCGCATCAACGCCTCCGGGCGTATGCAAAACGGGCGCGAAGCCGTAGAGCTGCTCGTGGAGAAAGACCTGAAAAGGGCCATCGGCGAAGCCGGGATGATAAACAAGTACAACGAGCAGCGCAAGGACATCGACAAGCAAATGACCGAAGAGGCAAACCAAATAGTGGAGAGGCTCGAAAACCAGCAGCACCGCTCGTCAATCGTACTGTACGGCGAAAACTGGAAGAAGGGCGTTGTTGGCATCGTCGCCTCGCGGCTTACGGAACTGTATTTCCGCCCGACCGTGGTCCTGACCATGAGCAATGGCCTGGCCACAGGCTCGGCACGCAGCGTGGCCGGGTTCGACATCTACGACGCCATCAAGAGCTGCCGCGACCTGCTGGAGAACTTCGGCGGCCATACCTATGCCGCCGGACTTTCGATGAAGGCAGGCAACATACCCGAATTCAAGCGCAGGTTCCAGCAATATGTCGACGAGCACATACAGCCGGAACAGACACAGGCCATGCTCGACATCGAGGAAGTGGTGGACTTCAAGGACATTACCAAGAAGTTCCATGCCGACCTGAAGAAGCTTGCCCCCCACGGCCCCGACAACCCCAAGCCGCTCTTCTGCACGCGCAACGTCTACGACTACGGCACGAGCAAGGTGGTGGGGCGCAACCAGGAGCACATCAAGCTGGAGCTTGTGGACAGCAAGTCGAGCAACGTGATGAACGGCATAGCCTTCGGGCAGAGCGATGCCGTGCGCTATATCAAGAGCAAGCGCAGCTTCGACATTGTTTACACCATCGAGGAGAATGCCTACAAGCGCGGCGAGCCACAACTGCAAATCGAGGACATAAAGCCTTCTGACGACCCTGCCGCCACCATCAGGCATACCGCGCCATGACTCCGGCCACACACGACAAGCTTGAGGAAATACTCAAGGAGCATTGGGGCTACGGCAGCTTCCGCGGCATACAGCGCGACATCATCGAGAGCGTGTGCCAAGGGCGCGACACCCTCGGCCTGATGCCCACTGGCGGGGGCAAGTCGATAACGTTCCAGGTCCCGGCACTCGCCAGGGAGGGTACGTGCCTCGTGGTAACTCCGCTCATAGCCCTGATGAAAGACCAGGTGGCCAATTTGAAACGGCGAGGAATACGCGCGTCGGCGATACATTCGGGAATGACGCACGACGAAATACTCACAACGCTCGAAAACTGCGTGTTTGGTGCCGTCAAAATACTGTATGTGTCGCCAGAAAGGCTCTCGTCAGAACTGTTCCTGACGAAGCTGAGGCACATCAAGGTGAGCCTCATCGCAATAGACGAAGCCCACTGCATCTGCCAGTGGGGCTACGATTTCCGCCCCGCCTACCTTGGCATTGCCGGAGTGCGCCACGCCCTGCCAGGGGTGCCGGTGCTCGCGCTCACGGCCACCGCCACCCCGGCCGTGGCCGCTGACATACAAAGACAATTGGGGTTCAGGCAACCCAACGTGTTCCGCATGAGCTTCGAACGCCCCAACCTCGCCTACGTGGTGCGCCACGTCGCCGACAAGAGGGGCGAGGCCCTGCACATACTCGAATGCGTGGACGGCAGTGCCATCGTGTATGCAAGGACAAGGCGACGCACAAAGGAAATAGCCGAATACCTCGCATCCAACGGAATCGACGCGACGTATTTCCACGCCGGCCTGCCCAATGCAGAAAGAGACACGCGGCAAAAGGCATGGACGTCGGGCAACGTAAGGGTGATGGTGGCCACAAACGCCTTCGGCATGGGCATCGACAAGCCCGACGTGCGCACCGTAATACACATAGATTGCCCCGACTGCGTGGAGTCTTACTTCCAAGAAGCAGGCAGGGCCGGGCGCGACGGCGAAAAAGCATACGCCGTACTGCTGTACAACGAATCCGACAAGCGAAGCCTCAAAAAGCGCGAACAGGAAAACTTTCCGCCCAAAGACTACATACGCAAAGTCTACGAACACCTCGCATACTTCTACCAAGTGGCCGAGGGGGATGGGCGTGGACTGTGCTTCCAATTCGACATCGATAAGTTTTGCTACACGTTCGGCCACTTCCCGCCAAGGGCCAGCTCCGCGCTAAAGATACTGGCAAGGGCGGGATACATCGAATATGAGGAAGAGAACGACAACTCGGCGCGCGCCATGTTCATAATACAGCGCGACGACTTGTACCGGCTTCACGGCAACACACCGGCAGAAGACAAGACAATAGAGGCGCTACTGCGCAAATACAGCGGCCTGTTTTGCGATTTCAAGAACATCGACGAGAGTTTCGTCGCATCTATTGCCGGACTGACAGCGCAAGAAGTACACCAATGCCTCAAGCAACTCGCGCAGAAGCGCATAATCAAGTTCATCCCGCGCTCAAAGACGCCTTTTGTCCGATACATACGCCAACGGGTAGACCCAGAGCGAATCTCAATCCCCAAGGAAGCCTACGAGCAACGCCGCGACAGCTTTGTAGAACGCGCCCGGGCCATGCTGGCCTACGCGACTTCTGGCGAAGAATGCCGTAGCCGGCTGCTACTTGCCTATTTCGGTGAAAAGGCCACGAAAGACTGCGGCCACTGCGACGTTTGCCTCGACCGCAAAAGGCAATTGCCGTCAAAGGCCGACTTTGAATCGGCAAAGGGGCAAATATTGCGAATACTTGCCGACGGCAAGCCTCACCACGTAACGGAATTGGCCAAAATCAAATTAATATCGGAAGCTATCGACGAAGCGCTGGAAGACCTGGTGCAGGAAGAAACAATAACAATAGAAGACGGCTACCTTGCCGCTGCCACTCCAAAAGGAAACAGACAATGACAGAAATCTTCATTTCGCTGCTTGGCGGCATTGCCTTGGGGCTTGTTGCCGGCGTGCGGCTTAAGCGGCTTGCCGCGCAGGCCGCAACACCCATAACTTGGGCATTGCTTTTCGCGATCGGGCTTGAAATCGGTACAGACGACGCGCTGTTTGAATCGTTAGGCACCATCTGGCTGCGCTCGGCGGCAATCGGCCTGTCTGCCGCCATTGGCAGCGCGGCTGCCGCAGGCCTGCTATGGCGGAAAATAAACAACCGGAAGATATGAAGGGAGCCTTTGCCTTGGTGGCATTCTTCTTTGCCGGGGTGGCTTGTGGCCGCCTGCACGCCCTGCCACTGCCAGCAAGCGGCAGCGTAAGCGTCGCCCTGCTTTGCGCCCTCATCCTCTGCGTCGGCATAAGCATTGGCGGCGACCGCTCCGCCCTCGCGCGTTTCCGCAGCCTCGGCCCGGCCATGGCCTTGCTCCCATTTGCGTCGATGCTCGGCACTATCGCGGCAAGCATGGCTTTTGCCTTGGCAGTTGGCGGCTACAGCGTCCAGCGGTGGCTGGCCGTGGGCTGTGGCATGGGATACTATTCGCTGTCGAGCGTCATCATATCAAGCTCCGTAGACGCAGCCCTCGGTGCGGTAGCCTTGCTCTCCAACATAGTGCGCGAAGTTGCCGTGCTGCTGTTTGCGCCCATGCTCGCCAGGGCCTTTGGCCCGCTCGGCCCCATTGCGGCTGCCGGTGCCACGGCGATGGACACATCGCTGCCAGCAATCAGCAATGCGTGCGGGGCACGCTTCGTGCCAGTATCGATATACTGCGGCATGGTCACAGACTTCAGCGTTCCTTTCCTCGTCACACTATTTTGCACAATCTGAAATAAACGAAACGACTATGGGACACCACAAACCTTCAATGCCAAACAGCCTGTTTGCAATCGCTTTCCTGCTCACGCTATGCCTGCAAAGCGCCAATGCCACCCTCGAAGAGAAAATTGACTCGATAGTGGGCGACAAGCAAATGACTGTCGGAGTGGCGGCAGAATGCGGCGGAAAGACATTCCTCCGCAACGACACTGTACGCTTCCCTCTGCTCAGCGTGTTCAAGACGCACGTCGCCATGGCGGCCATTGCCAGGCTGCGGATGGAAGGCGCAACCACCGACAGCATGATACACATAGACAAAAGCCGCCTGCGTGCAGATACATACAGCCCAATGAAACAAAAATATCCACACGAAAGCATCGACATGAGCGTGGCCGAACTGTTGCGGTACAGCGTGGCCGAAAGCGACAACAACGCCTGCGACATTTTGATAGACATTGCGGGCGGCATCGATTTTGTGGATGCCTACATCAGGAGCCTCGGCATTGGAGGCTTCAGTTTAAGCGAGACCGAAGCCACGATGCACTCCGACCGCAGCCTCTGCTACAACAACTGGAGCTACCCGTCGGCAATGCTTGCCGTCTTAAAATATATTTTTGAGGCAGAAGGCAACGGGCTGGAACAGCTTCGAGACATAATGGCTGGCACGGTCACAGGTCAAGACAAGATTAAAGCCGGGATGCCCCCCGGCGTGGTATTGGCCCACAAGACAGGCAGCTCCGACCGTGTCAACGGGATAAAGGCCGCCGACAACGACGCCGGGGTCGTCATGTTGCCACAAGGCAGATGCTATATCGTTGTGTTCATTAAAGATTCCGCTGAAGCCGACCAGACCAACTCTGCCACCATAGCTGCCGTTGCCCGCGAACTTATCGCAGCATTTAGCGCCGGCACCGACACCGAATAAGCAAACAGCCAAGCACAAAAAACGCCGCCACGCAACCAGACAAGCGTCTGTGCATGGCGGCGGATTCTACTTTTCTTTTCCAGATGCCAACATCATGGCGCAACCTTTGACCAGCCGATGGACTGCCAAGACAGTTGGGCCAGCGGTCAAAGTTCCTTGCGCAAAGCCTCGGCCATGGCGGCATATTCGCTGTCGGCGAGATAGACTTTCTGCGGGTTCATGCGGAACACGCCCCCGAAGTCAGGCCCGCCAACATACTTGGGAACAAGGTGGAAGTGCAGGTGCTCGAGCGTGTCGGCGTATGCGCCGTAATTGATTTTGTCGGGATTGAACACTTTCTGCATTGCCCTTGTCACGCGCACCACGTCGTCCATGAAGGCGTTGCGGTCGCTGTCGCTCAACAGGTTTATGTCGTCCACATGGTCTTTGTATGCCACAAGGCATCGCCCATGGTAGGTCTGCTCTTTAAAGATAAACACTCGCGATACGCTAAGCTCCGCCACCTCAACCATTAAGTTGTGGAGCGTCTCGTTGTTCTGGCAGTAAAGGCACTCCTTAGGGTCACTCTTCATAATCAGATTGTTTTGTTAAGTCGTTACTGTAAAATTGTCTTTTCGCCCGCAAATATACAAAATTACCGCCAAACGAGCAAGCATTTGTTGCCGTAAGTGCCGGTTGCACACCCGGACGGCTACTTTAGGCCGGGCTTCAGCATCCCTACTATTGTCGCGACGATGTGGCACTTCCATTTTCCGAGCAAGTCGTCGAATGTCTCCCCCTCGTCAAGCAGGAGTGCGCAGCACAGGTCTTTTGCCCCAAAAGGCATGATCACCATTGAGTAAAACGTCATGAATACATATCGCAAAGGCACACATTTCAGGATGCCGCTGTTCATTTCGGCCACAAGCCCGCTCTTAATAGAGTCGAAATATTGGATGATGCGCAGTTCGCGCATGGTCTCCGCCACATTGGCAAAGTCGCGGTGCATCTCCCTCATAAGGAATATAGGCAGACTCGGATTAGCCTTCAGCACGCCATAGTAGACATCTACCACCATGGCCACCCGATCTTCCGGCAAGAGTTCATGCCGGAGAATGATGCCCTGTATGCGTGGCACGATTTCGTCCACTATGCCCCCGAACACCGCCCTGAACATCCTCTCCTTCGTGCGGAAATAATAGTGCAAGGCAGGGCGGTTCATGCCTGCCCTTGCGGCAATGTCGCTCATGCTCGTGGCTGCATAGCCTTTCTCTATGAACAACTCACGCGCGGCGTCTATTATCCGCGCCTCGGTGTCCGGCAACTGTTGCTTCGATTCCACCATGGCCTACACACACTCTTTTAAGTTGTCAATGAACAGAAGCATACGGTTGCGCACGTTGACGTCGCTCACGCCGCTGTCGAAATCGAGCGAAAGGATGCTCAAATCCGGGTAAAGAGCCTTTATGCGCTTCTCGATGCCTTTCGACACAATGTGATTGGCAATGCAGCCAAACGGTTGCAGGCTGACCACGTGGGTGACCCCGCTGCGGGCCATCGATACTATCTCGGCGGGCAGCAGCCATCCTTCGCCAAACTGGGCGCAAAGCGAAACCACGCCTTTCGCGGCGGCGGCCTCGGCGAATATGTCGGCGAACGGCGTGAAATACCTGAAGCGGGCGGCGGCCTCGTTCACCCGCCTGACCTGCCCCATAACCCACTTGTATGCCAAGCCCATGGCAAAGCCTGGCACAGACACGCGCTCCAGGCCATGCTCCTTGTTCACCTTGCTGTTTACGAACGCCTGCATGAAAAAGTCGGTGAGCAACGGCGGCACCACCTCGATGCCCTGCCCCACAAGCCAATTGGTTATGTCCTTCTGGGCAAAGGGATTGAACTTGAGGAAGATTTCGCCTACGACACCGACGCGCGGTGCCTCGCGGTCTACGACTATCGCATCGAAATCGGCTGCCGCCTCCGCCAGCAGCCCGACCAGCCCCTTGGCATCGTTTCGCGATATGTGTTTGCACGCCTCGCCAAGGTAGCGGTCGCGCAAGGCGGCTGCCTGTCCGGGCTGCCGCTCCCTGACGGCGGAGGCATAGTAGAACTTGGCTATGCAGTCGCTGAAAAGCAGCGAGGCCAGCACGACACGCGCTATCCTTGCCCATGGCATCTTAAACCCAGGCTGCTCGTTGCTCAGCCCCGACCCAGTGGCCAGCGAAACGACCGGCACGCTGCCAAAACCGCTTTCGGCAAGCGCCCTCTTTATCAGGGAGATGTAGTTCGACGCGCGGCACTGGCCGCCGGTCTGGGTCATTATCACTGCGGTGTTGGCGGGGTCGTACTTTCCAGACTTAAACGCCTTCACTATGTCGCCAACGATGAGCGTGGCGGGATAGCAAACTTCGTTGTTCGCAAACTTCAGTCCCCAGTCTGCCGAAAGCGAGTCGCTTTGCGGCAGGTTTTCCACTTCATAGCCCGCCAGGCGCATTATCGCGGGAACAAGTGGCGATATGAACGGTGTGAAGAACGGGGCGATTATCTTCCGCTTGCGGTCGGCTTTGCCAAACACCGGAGCCTTGGGCAGCGGCGCAGCCTCACGACACCCGCCACCGGCAGAAAATTTCAGGCTCTCCACCGCCGAGCGCACGCGAAGCCTGATGGAGCCAAGGTTACCCACGTCGTCTATCTTCAGCAGAGTCAGCACCTTGCCGTGGCGTTTCAACAGACTGCGTATCTCGTCAGTAAGGAAAGCATCGGGGCCGCAACCAAACGACGTCATCTGCATATACTGCACCCCGTCACCCTGCCTCGCCGCCCAGTCGGCGGCTTTGAGTATGCGGTTTGTATACGCCCACTGTGACACAAAGTGTACGCCCTCCACGGTGTTGGCCTCGCAGCGCACAATGTCTTCCGTTATCACGTCAACCCCCATCGACGCAATCATGTCCGACAGTTTGTGTTGCACCAACATATCCGAATGGTATGGGCGACCTGCAAGTAGCACCACCAGGCGCCGCCCACCATTGTCGGCGAGCACCTTGCGGTTGCACTCCGCCAGTCGGTGGCCATACGCCTCGTATTCGGCCACGGCGTCGGCAAATGCCTTCCCCGCCGTGCCCGCGTCAATACCGAGACTGACGAGGTAGGCCACGCACTGCCTGCGCAACAACTTCGCATCCTTGAACGTGACGGACGGCGAATCTATCGGCACGCTGCCGCCCTGCACGCTCCTGACCACCTCCGAATAGCCCGTCACCACCGGACAGTTGTAGCTGTTCTGCCCGCCCTCAAGCTTCTCGAACACCACGAACGGCATGAATATCCTGTCAACGCCTTTCTGCGCGAGGTTGCGTATGTGGCTGTGTACAAGCTTGGCCGGGAAGCATATATTGTCGGACATGACGAGCCTTGCGCTCTGCTCGTATGCCGTAAACGACGACTCGTCGGAAAGTTCCACCGCAATGCCACACCGCGTAAATAGCGTGTGCCAAAACGGGTATTCGTCATACATATTAAGCGCACGCGGGATGCCGATCGTGAGTTTGGGCGAGGCTACGCGGCCATCGCGGCCAAACAGCAAGGCGAGTTTCTGGGTGTACACATTGGTGCCACGCTTGTCCTTGCCGCCCACGTTTGAGAACACTTTCTCGCAACGGTTGCCAGAATGGTAGCGACCCGCGCCGGCGAAAGTGTATGTCGTGACAAGGCATGAGTTCTCACATCCATGACACCGATGGCGGCGGGTGGCACACTCCGACCGGCCAAGCAGTGCATTGAGCGGAACGCAGGCCGATGGATGGGCCTTGGCGTAGATGGCGCAGCCCACCGCCCCCATCAATTCGGGGCGGGAACTGCGGCAGACCTCCTTCCCCGTGAGCTTTTCGAAGGCTCTCA